>CANBTK010000193.1 GCA_947372365.1 Flavipsychrobacter stenotrophus
CGGCAGTTTGTTAACTGCCGGTGCACCCACTGTCGCGAGTTTGAGGCGCAGACCCTGTGCGAAATAGAACCAAATTCGCCCCCGTGTTGCTGTGAAAGAACTGCATGTAAGTTGGCTTCGTCACTCGCCATGACCAACACGAAACAAAAAAATCCCCCACTTTCGTGAGGGATTCCAATTTAATTATTCAGAAAAATCAGAAAAATCAGCTTAATCTGAGGTTCTGACTACAATATCGTCCAGGTCTTATCGCCTGAAAGTATTTTGTCTAGTGATGGTTTGCCTTTGCGGGCTACCAGTTCATCTATCTGCTGTTGCATAGACACCTCGTAGGTGCTGCGGTCTTCGGTATATAGTACACCAAATGGGCGTGGGAACGCCATATCATCCTGGTGCCAATCCATAAAGCGCGCCAGCAGGTTAGCCTTGGTTTTGTCCTTCTCGTCATGTATCCAAAGGTCGCTCGCCGAAAGGCCTGCTTCCTGTATATTTACAAGTACCGGAGTCAACCCGTCGAACCTGATACCCATTTCCTCGCTATTACCGAAAATCAATGGTTTGCCATGCTCTACAAATAATGCCTGCTGCTTCTTGGTTTCCTTTTCAGAGAATGCAAAGAACGTACCATCGTTAAACACTGGGCAGTTCTGGTAGATTTCTACAAAAGAAGTGCCTTTGTGCTCATTAGCGCGCTTCAGTACCATTTGCAGGTGCTTAGGGTCGCGGTCAAGTGAACGGGAAACAAAAGTGCTTTTGGCACCCAGCGCTACTTCCAATGGGTTGAATGGTTCTTCCACACTACCAAAAGGAGTTGATTTAGCCACTTTGCCTTTCTCAGATGTTGGTGAATACTGCCCCTTGGTAAGGCCGTATATCTGGTTATTGAACATCATATAGTTCAGGTCAAAGTTCTTGCGCATCAGGTGTATAAAGTGGTTACCACCTATTGAAAGTGCATCACCATCGCCTGATACCATCCACACGCTCAGGTTAGGGTTTTGAGCCTTAACACCCGAAGCTATCGCTGCCGCCCTGCCATGTATGCTGTGCATACCATAAGTATCCATGTAGTAAGTAAACCTTGCCGCACAGCCAATGCCTGATATAAAAACAATATCTTCTTTTGGCACCCCGAAATCAGGGAAAACGGTTTGTACCTGCTTTAATATAGAATAGTCGCCGCAACCCGGGCACCACTTTACTTCCTGGTTAGAGGCAAAGTCCTTGGCCAATAGTTTAGGGGCAACTTCTTGTTCTGCTATTGTTGACATTATGAAGGTTATTTAAGTAAGTCAAGAATTTTATTTTTCAATTCAGATGTTGTGAATGGCAAGCCCTGCACTTTTGGCAAGCCTATAGCAGGCACAAGGTATTTAGCCCTTATCAACTTCAGCAACTGCCCCCTGTTCATTTCAGGTATCAGCACTTTCTCAAAACTGTTCAGCAAATCGCCCAGGTTATTCGGGAACGGGTTAAGATGGCGCAAATGTAAGTGCGACACATCATGCCCTTCAGCTATTAACTCACGCACCGCTGTTTTGATAGAGCCACTTGTTGAACCCCATCCCAGTACCAGCATCTTGCCGCTGTCCTTACCACTTTCAATCTTGGCAGGGGCTATATAGTCAGCAATCTTCTGTATCTTCTCCTCGCGGATGATGGTCATTGTTTCGTGGTTCACTGCATCATAAGACACAGTGCCTGTATTGTTGGCTTTTTCCAGGCCGCCAATACGGTGCATAAGGCCCTTTGTGCCTGGTTTCACCCATGGGCGGCTCAGTTTCTCATCGCGCTTATAAGGCAGGAACGTGCCATCAGGGCCGTTAGGCTCTGTAACAAACTTAGGGTCAATCTTCTTCAGCTGGTCGGCACTAGGGAAACGCCATGGCTCAGAGCCATTGGCAATATAGCCATCAGTAAGGCAAATAACCGGGGTCATGTGCTCAATAGCTATCCGCGCTGCTTCCATAATAGTGTCAAAGCAATCAGCAGGCGAATTAGCCGCTATTACAGGTAATGGGCCTTCGCCATGACGGCCATACATAGCCTGCAGCAGGTCGCTTTGCTCGGTTTTTGTAGGCAATCCGGTTGATGGGCCACCCCTCTGAACGTCTATTATCAATAAAGGGATTTCCAGTATAGTAGCCAGCCCAATAGCTTCTGTTTTCAGGGCCATACCCGGGCCTGATGTCGTAGTAACGCCTAAGCCGCCAGCATAAGAAGCACCTATTGCTGCGCAAATCGCAGCAATTTCATCTTCAGCCTGCAACGTTTTTACGCCACTGGTTTTATACTTGGAAAGCTCGTGCAATACATCGGACGCAGGAGTAATGGGGTAAGAACCAAGGAATAACGGCAGGCCTGACATTTCAGACGCAGCAACAAGGCCTATGGCCGTTGCGTGGTTACCGGTAATATTTCGGTAAGTACCTTTTGGCAGGTGCGCCGATGACACTTTAAAACGGGTAGTAAAGATTTCGGTATGGTCGCCGAAGTTCCAGCCTGCCTTAAGCGTTTTTATATTGGCTTCAGCTATATCTGGTTTCTTTGCAAATTTCTCTTTAATGAACGTAATAGTATAGTCCATTGGCTCATCAAACATCCAGAAAAGAAGGCCCAGCACAAACATGTTCTTAGAGCGCTCTATTTCCTTCATGCCTAGGCCGGTGCCGGCAAGGCAATCTTTGGTGAACTTAGTAATGTCTATTTTATGAACCGTAAAATTATCAAGGCTGCCATCTTCAAGCGGGTTAACGCCATCTGCATACCCGGCAAGGCCTAAATTCTTTTTATCAAAGCCGGCAGTATTGGTAATAATAATGCCGCCTTTCTTTAAACGTGGCAGGTCCACTTTAAGGGCTGCCGAGTTCATAGCAACGAGTACGTCGTATTCGTCGCCGGGGGTAAATATTTCTTTGCTGCCAAAGTGTACCTGAAAACCCGACACACCAGCAGTAGTGCCGATGGGGGCACGGATTTCAGCCGGGAACTCAGGGAATGTACTTAAGTCGTTGCCTAAATAAGCAGCTGTATCTGTGAACTGGTTACCTGTAAGTTGCATACCATCGCCTGAGTCGCCTGAGAACCTGATAACAATACTATCAGCCTCAATTAAAGACGCATGGCTACTAACAATATTTTCTACTAATTCCATGTTGTTTATTAAGAGAGTTGAATTATGGGTGTAATGATTTCATTTTAACTTCCAGGTCTTCTTTCGACTCCACATTTTCTTCATCAGGGAGGCAACAGTCAACCGGGCAAACCGAAGCGCACTGCGGCTCTTCATGAAAACCTACGCACTCGGTACACTTGTCAGTAACAATGTAATACACGCTATCCGAAACCGCATCGTGTGAATCTTCAGCGTCAGATGACATCCCGCTTTTGGAAACAAAAGTTCCAGATAAAGATGTCTTGTAAGAGAACCGCCATTGATCCCCTCCAGCAAAAATAGCTCCGTTCGGGCACTCTGGTTCGCAGGCGCCGCAATTGATACAATCTTCTGTGATTTTTATTGCCATAGTTCTGAATATTTTTTTTAAAAGTAGATATTTTATGCGTAAAAGAAAATTTCTTTTATACTTTTATGCATGATGATTATTGCTTTTTTTAGTGACAACTATCATTTTTTTGTTAAAAATATTTAGTTAACTACAGATACTGTATTTTTATCGTTATGGGCTCTTCTGCATTATTACTACTCATTATTACAGGTATTGCTTTCGCATGCGGCGGCATACTAGCCTCCAAAGCCGTTGCCAAAACATCAAAAAACAAAAATAAAGGCGAGCCTTACGAGTGTGGCATACCCACTACCGGCACATCATGGATACAGTTTAATGTTGGCTATTACCTTTTTGCCCTCATTTTTCTGGTTTTCGATGTGGAACTGGTTTTTATGTACCCATGGGCAGTTGTAGTAAAACGCGTAGGAATGGTTGGGCTCGTAGAAATAGTTATATTTATGTTCATTCTTTTCATGGGCCTGTTATATGCCTGGAGAAAAGGGGCACTGAAATGGATGTAACCAAAAAACAAAACTGAAAAAGTAAAAACTAGAAGCCCAGAAAGGAAGTTCAGTACCCGAATAATAAATTCCACCATTAGTAAAGTTCCGATAACGAATATGGCAGAAACTGAAAAAATGATATTCCCCGCCCAATTGCACGAAACTGCCGACGGAGGGATAGTAGTATCAAAGCTGGACGATATAATTAACTGGGCAAGGTCAAACTCGTTATGGCCGCTGGTGTTTGGTACAAGTTGCTGCGCCATTGAGATGATGTCGGCTGCCGATGCCAAGTACGACTGGTCACGCTTTGGTTTTGAAGTAGCCCGCGCTACCCCACGCCAGGCCGACCTGATTATTGTGGCCGGAACTATAGTAATGAAAATGGCTCCGGTTCTTAAACGTCTTTACGACCAGATGCCTGACCCTAAGTATGTGATAGCCATGGGTGCATGTACCATATCAGGCGGGCCTTTCTTTTACAATACTTATTCAGTTGTGAAGGGCGTTGACCATATTATACCGGTTGATGTTTACATACCAGGCTGCCCTCCTCGCCCCGAGGCTTTGCTGCATGCCCTCATTACGTTACAGGAAAAGATAAAGAACGAAACCTATTTCAGAAGCGACAAAAAAGAGCTGGATAAATGACAACTGAAGAATTAAAACTATCAGTCACCGCACTTTTCCCGGCAGCTACCTTCGATGAAACAGGCGAGTTCTTAAACGTGATGATCAGCCCGGCTGATTTCAGGCCTGCTATGAAAGCGCTGCGGCATAAAGAAGAGTGGAATTTTGACTTCCTGTTTTGCCTTACGTGTATTGACTGGAAGACGCACCTTATGATGGTGTACCACCTCATAAGTAAACAACACAGGCATGTACTGGTAGTAAAAGTTAAGCTGGATAATGTTACAACACCGGAAATTGAAACCGTTTGCGACATTTGGAAGACGGCAATATTTCACGAAAGGGAAGTGTTTGACCTGTTCGGAGTAAATTTTAAGAACCACCCGGATATGCGCCGTATATTACTCGATGATGCATGGGAAGGCTTCCCCTTAAGAAAAAATTATGTTGACGAAAATATGATTTCATTATGAGTTTGCTAGGAGAACCAGAACTGACCGAAGACGGAGAATTCGTCATAAATATAGGGCCCCAGCATCCATCAACTCATGGTGTATTACACCTTAAAGTTTGGCTGGATGGCGAAACCATAAAGCGGGTACAGCCGCATTTGGGCTATATCCACCGCTCTATAGAGAAAATGTCGGAGAGCCTGTCGTACCGAAATTTCATTTTTGCTACCAGCCGTATGGACTACCTGAGCGCACACATTAATAATGAAGCATGTGC
>CANBTK010000194.1 GCA_947372365.1 Flavipsychrobacter stenotrophus
AATTAACAATACGCCAATAATGGCTAGTTATCGCGCTCGTCAAGGTCTACGTGAATGCTATGGAACAAACGGTGTGCCGCAGGGGCGAGGATGAAGCCGATATTGGTAATAAAGGCTACGCCACTGAACAGGGCATAGGCAGATGAAAACAACTTGCCAGATACATTTTTTATTTCAGCCACCGGCCCCATGCCGCTGAGTATCATAGATGCATTGTGTATAGAATCAATCCAGTTAATATCAGCAATGTAATGGTAGCCAAGAATACCTATGAGCAGGCATACAGCCAGTATCAGGGTTGCCATAAGTACATTACGGAATATACGGCCAAAGAAGATGTGGGTAGGGGCTAAGGGCTGGTATTTATTTTCGTACATGGGTACTTATTTTCCATAAAAATAGAATAAAGAAACGAAACCACATTGCCCTGCCGCTTCTCCCCGGGAAGAGGGGCTTACGCCTACCTGTGGATGCAGGGAGGCGTAAGTTTGTACAATCAAGCAAAGCTGGAAATTTGCTACAGGGATTACTTGCGGGATTCAACCACCCCTTTCAGGATAGCGCTGCACAAGGCGTCCAGCTTTGTATCATCCTTTATCGTAGCCATTTGTGCTGCGTCTTTAATATCACCCAGTTCCAGCAATACGGATGGGGCGCTGTTATGTGAAAGCACGTAAAGCTTGTGGCCGGAACTGATAGTGCTTTTCTGAACGCCGCCTACCTGCACCATGTTTTCGAAAATGGATTTTGCCAGCTTTTTGTTTTGTTCTGCTAAGCCGTTGTCCACGGTTATAATGTCGAAGTTACCTTTTGCCGGGTCATCATTCTTGCGGTCATTAACATGAAGCGATATAAAGCAGTCAGGGTGAATTTTGTTGGCTATCTGCACCCTATCTGCAAGTAAAACCTGCTTGTCGCTGCTTCTGGTTAAATGCACCTCCACATTATATTCTGGCGATAGTTCGTGTATGCGGGAAGCTATCCTCAAATTAATGTCTTTTTCTGATAAACCTCCATACTCAGCCCCGGCATCAATGCCCCCGTGCCCGGCATCAACGACCAAAACAATTTTGTTCGCGGCTTTTATAGGCGCTATGCTGTGATGCTCCACATGCCTGCCAAACGAAAAAATAAAAACCGTACCCGCCATAAGCGGCAGCACCAGCATGCGCCTGAGCAGGGAGTGCTTCGTAATAACATTTGCCTGTAACATAATAATACGTCGTTTAATTGGTGAGGAAAAAAAGTTATGGCCTGTGGCAGTAAGGTAACTGCCCTTGTTGTGCTTTTGTAGTAGCATTGTAGCAAATGAGTGGGTATCGTTGCCGGTTATAGCAGCTTCGTCTGCTATAAATTCATGTACAATATTCAGTTCCTTTTTCAGCAGCCAGAAAAACGGGTTGAGCCAGAAAATAGCGGTAATGAGTTGGCATGCTAGCTTGTCATACGTATGGCCTTGTTGTATGTGCGCCCGCTCATGCCTGAAAATTAATTCCCCGCTTTCTGATTCCAGCGGAGTATCGCTATTCCAGAACAACAGGTGCATAAAGGAGAATGGCGCTTCAGCAAGGCTGGTGTCAACAACATATATGCCGTTCACTTTTCGCCGCGAGTATTGCCTGGAGTATTTCAGTACCCGAAAAACGCCTGCGCACAATAAGGCTACCAGCACCATGCTTACAGCAGCCGAAAACCAGCCTGTAAGCAAATACCAATTGATTGCAGTTTCGTGGGTCTGTGGGCCAGCCACCAGCGCGGGGCCAGTGTCGCTCACGGTATGCAGCAGGAAAGCGGCAGGCGCTGTAGGTAATGCCTTCGGCATAGTGTACCAATTAAAGTGAAGCAATGGCACCAGCAAGCCTGCAACAAAAGCAAACAGCAGGAAAAAGCGGTTGTAAGTATGCAGGCGCCTGTTCTTTAAGGCGAGGCTATACCAGCCGTATAGTATGCCTGTGCATACAATGCTCTTTATTAAAAAAACGAATGCGCTATCCATATGCAGTGCTTTATTTTTTCTTTAATTGCTTTAATAGTAATTCAAGGTCAGCTATAGAAAGTTTCTTTTCATCAACAAGGAATGATACCACATTACTGAACGACCCGTCAAAATACCCCTTTGCCATATTAGTGAGCGTGCCTTTCGAATAGGCTTCTTTTGTCACCAACGGATGGTACCTGTGTATGCGCCCTATATTCTCAACCGATACAAATTCTTTATCTACCATGGTTTTGAGTATAGTGGCAACTGTGTTCTTGTGCGGCTGTGGCGCAGGCATATTTTCTACAACCTCCATCAGCAGGCCACTACCTAACTTCCATAGTACTTTCATCACTTCTTCTTCGGCCCTTGTTAGCGTCTTCATTCAAAACTATATTTGTAGTTCAAAGGTAAAACTATTTTTATAGTTTTACCAAATAAAATCGAAAATAAATTTTTCCATGGGTTGATTGCCCCCATAATATACCCCCTTTTAATGTCGTTATCGCACCCCATTTATAATAGGGTAGCCCTATACCTTTATGAAAACAAAAACACGAAAAATGGCACAGTTAAATCCGTACTTGAACTTTAGCAACAATTGCCGCGAAGCAATGAATTTTTACAAAGATTGCCTGGGTGGCGAACTAACCATGCAAACCGTTGGCGAGATGCCTGCAATGGCCGCGCAAATGCCACCAGAATATAAAGACAGCATAGTGCATTCTACCCTAAACAGCGGCGGCATGGTGATTATGGGCTCTGACATGGTAAGGGGAACGCGTGTAGAAGGCAACACAGTGCACCTGTGTATTAACTGTACAAGCGCCGAAGAATTGAATAACCTGTTTGCTAAACTGGCAGTAGGTGGCACCATCACCGACCCGGTCGCAGATATGCCATGGGGCGGCCTTTATGGCTCACTAACCGATAAGTATAGCAAGCAGTGGGTATTTAATTTCCAGAAAGGGTAAAAGCGCCGTGCTGTTACCGTAGCATTTGTGCGTGAATTATGTAACATTTGCCCGCTGTGGTGTAACACAACGGCTTCCTGTGGTGGCTACATTTGGCGTGTGGCAAATTCCCCACATTAAAGCATCCCTCACATGGTACACATAGCAGCACCCACCCAAACAGAAATATCGAATTCCCATTTTGCTGAAAATGCAAAGTATGTGGAAACTATGCTGCCAGCAGAAAGGCTGCGCTATGATATTGCCAAGCATAAGGATAACTACGGCAGGGCATGTGCCTGCATTGCAGAGGTAGATGGCTTTCTTTCGCTAGCCGGGGCACACGATGCCGAAATAAGGAAGCACCAGGCAATGTACAGTTAACAATTAGGTTACCGGCCACTCAAAAATCTGTATAGCTGGCACTGGCTTTGCGCCTTCTCTTTGCAGGCTTCAGCGTTCTTTTGCGTTAAAGCGCTCGTGCAGTAATTTGTTGTTTAGAAGGTATTATGCCCACAAATTAGCAGCACCAATTAACAGCAATAAAAAAGCCCCGCAATTGCGGGGCTTTGAAATGATTATATGTGGATAAGCTTAGATAACCTGAACGTTAACTGCATTTAAACCTTTTTGACCATTTTGAACTTCATAAGACACTACACTGTTTTCGCGGATCTCGTCAACGAGGCCTGAAACGTGAACGAAAATGTCTGCACCGCCTTCTGCTGGTGTAATGAAGCCGAAACCTTTAGTTTCGTTGAAAAATTTTACTGTACCTTTTTGCATTGTAATTCTTTAATAATGAATAAAGCACAAATGTAGGCTATTCAATCGGCAATCAATCATTTATTATTAGTTCTGCTAATAGTTTAACATATCGTGCAAAGGGGGGCTGATGGCCAATGGAAATGAATGCCGCCACTTTGGGCTAAACCATTTACAAAAATACTTCGAAAAAAACTGCTTTTTTGAATGCTGGCAACCTGTTACTTTCGCATCCCGCAAATTGAGAAGCAATGACAGAGTACATACAGGGCGTAGCCGCCAAATTGAATTTAAGGCAACAGGATGTTGCAGCAGTATTACAATTGCTTGCCGAAGGTGGTACTATACCATTTATTGCCCGTTACCGTAAAGACAAAACAGGCGCGCTTGATGAAGTGCAGATACAAAATATACAGGATGAAGCCAATGCGCAAAAGGAATTTGCTGAGCGTAAAGCTTTTATAGAAAAGACAATAACCGAGCAGGGGAAAATGACAGAAGCCCTGCAGGCAAAAATAAACGCAGCTACAACTGTTGCGGAGTTGGAAGACTTATACTTGCCCTATAAGCCTAAGCGCAAAACAAAAGCACAAACAGCCCGCGAAAATGGCTTGGAGCCATTGGCGTTACTTATACTGGAGCAACAAAATATTGACTTACAGAAAGTGGCCGCTGCGCATATTAATGAGCAGGTAAAAACAGTTGATGAGGCACTACAGGGTGCAAGGGATATTATTGCTGAACAGGTAAACGAGCATGCAGAATTACGCACCAGCATGAGGCGCTTGTTTGAACAAACTGCAACAGTACAAAGCAAGGTACTCGCAGATAAGGAACAAGACGCAGCCAAGTACAAAGACTATTTCGAGTTTAGTGAGCCGATTTCTAAAATTCCGTCGCACAGGCTGCTGGCCATTATGCGTGGCTTTATGGAAGGGCATTTGCGCATGGCCATTTCGCCTGAAGAAGAAGCTGCCCTGGCTATTGCAGAAAAGGTATTTGTGAAAGCCAGCAACGATGCGGGTGAGCAGGTAAAGAAGGCTGTAAAAGATTCGTGGCGCAGGTTGTTGCTGCCGGGTCTGGAAAGCGAGTTCCGTATGGCGTTGAAACAAAAGGCTGACGAAGAAGCGATTAATGTATTCTCTGAAAACCTGCGCCAGTTGTTGCTCAGCTCACCGCTGGGTAGCAAGCGCATATTGGCTATTGACCCGGGCTATAGGACCGGCTGCAAAATAGTTTGCCTTGACGAGCAGGGCTCATTGCTGCATACTGACCTCATTTATATTCACGAGCCCAAAAGGATGCCCGATACCGAGCATAAGGTGCGTTCGCTGGTGCACCAGTATAACGCACAGTCAATAGCTATAGGCGATGGTACTGGTGGGCGCGAAACAGAACAAATGGTTAAGAGGTTGAACCTTGGCCTGCCAATATTTTTAGTGAATGAGGATGGGGCTTCTATCTATTCGGCTTCCGAAATTGCAAGGGAAGAATTCCCGAATGAAGATATTACCATACGCGGTGCAGTGAGCATTGGCCGCAGGCTGATGGACCCACTCGCTGAGCTGGTGAAGATAGACCCCAAGAGCATAGGGGTAGGGCAGTACCAGCATGATGTGAACCAGGTGCGCCTGAAAGAAAAACTGGACCAGACCGTTATAAGCTGTGTGAACAC
>CANBTK010000195.1 GCA_947372365.1 Flavipsychrobacter stenotrophus
TATCATAACATATTTGACCGGCGGGTGCACAATTATCGTAAACGCCAAGGCATGGGTCCCGAATAGCGAACAAATAACATAATTAAATTTATTTGTTAACGATAAATTAACGATAGTAAATTAACAAATGAACCCGTTTTGAAGTAGAAAATGAGGACAGATGCAAAAAAAGACAAGTAATTGTACTTGCCTTTCTTTGTAAAAACACCTGCAAACAACAGGATAAAAAGCGCAAACCAATGCGACGGAAAAGTGCGCCAATAGGCTTCCCTGCCCCACTACCCTGCGTCAAACACCAGCCAGGGGCTAGCCAACCGGCTCTGCATCCGGCTCATACCTTACAAAAAAAGCAATCCAGATGGACCGGGATAAGCGCTGCAAAATAGGCTGCAAAACCAATAACATGGTGCAATTAATGCCCAGCCACCAGAAAATACTATTGTCTTTAATAGATATGCCAATAAAAAAGTACCAAAACACAAAGCTCGCAGCAAGGTACATTACAGAAAGTGCGTAACTAACATAACCAGTACCAAAGTAAAAACCAGCCTCTAACTCAAAACGCTGCCCACAATAAGGGCAGGTTTCGGGCATTGTCATGGTTGATTTGAAATTGTATGGGTTAGGGTTGGTAAAAAGCTTGCCCCTCCTGCACTTAGGGCAGCGGTTGGTAAATACGCTGGTAAGCAGGCTGGCACTCTGGCTATGGTTTTGTGCGCACATAATTATGGTGTATTAGTTTCCTTGGTTAAATATGACTTCCTGAACTCCTCCGGCGTAACGCCCTCGTATTTCTTGAAGAATTTTGTAAAATATGAATTATCCGAAAAGCCCAGTTGCCAGGCAATCTCAGCCACACCCAGCCCTGCATTCACCAGCAGCCGCTTGGCTTCCAGCAATACCCTATCGCGTATTACCTCCCCGGCTGGCTTGCCCAGCAGTTCGTTGCACACAGCGTTCAGGTGGTTGGGCGTTATATACAGCAGGCTTGCGTAGTCCTTGGGCAGGTGCTTGCTGGCATAGTACTCCCCTACCAGCTTCCTGAAGTTGTAAAGCACCAGGTAGTTTTGCTGCAAGGCACCCGCAGGCAGTGCCGCATTGCTTTCCCGGGCTACAGTTACGAAAAGCTCCATAAGGTGGGCGCATACCATAGCCCGGGTAAACCTGTCATGGTTTTGCACCTCGTTAATGATGGCCTGCATCAGTGCCCCTACCCTTTTCAATGGCTTTGCCGCAAGGTTTATCACACTATCGCTGGCTATCCCCCTCAGGAAAGGCATCTTAGCCGCCACCTCTTCCTCCGGCAGGAAGGCATTAATAAGTGCTTCGGAACAATTAATAATATAACCATCCTCATTGCCTTTGAAGCTCCAGGTATGCACCTGGCCCGGTATCATAAAATATAACTGCCCGGGCTTTACCTCAAACTGCTCAAAGTCTATGGTATGGCTGCCGCCACCTGCCGTAAACAGCATTATATGGTAAAATGAATGCCTGTGCGGGAAATAAAGGTTGCTATGCTGCGCCAGGTAATGCGCCAGGTTATCGGCAATAATATCATCGTGCAGGTGATTACTACCGTTCAGCGAACAGATATCATACACAGGAATGGTATTATTTACTTTTGGCATTGCCGCACAAAGGTACTGCCCGCGCACAAAAGCCAGTTGTATAATTTATGTTTACAGTGGTACTTTTTACTGGTGGCCTGCCTAAACCTATGATTAGGCCGCTTGCTTTGCAGCCCCACCCCGAAGTGTTCCGTACTTTCAAAGTGTAGGGCACCAAGGTTAGGTACAACCATAAGCGCCGACTGCAAACTGAGCACTGCCGACTCAAAAATCTCCCCCTTTTATTCCCCTTATAAATACTCGCCTGTAATAATTACTTTTGCGGGATTAAACAGTATTAAATGAAAAAAATATTTTTACTTTTTGCATCGGTTATTTCCTTTATTGGGGCAAGGGCTGATGAGGGCATGTGGATTCCAATGCTTATTGGCAAAAACTATGAGGAGATGCAGCGCATGGGGCTGAAACTCACTAAGGAAGACCTCTACAGCATTAACCATAGCAGCATGAAGGATGCTATCCTTCAGTTTGGCGGTGGCTGTACAGCCGAAATGATTTCAGGCACCGGCCTGCTGCTCACTAACCACCACTGTGGCTATGACGCTATTGCCGGCCTGAGCACTGTAGAGCGCAACCTGCTTGACAATGGCTTCTGGGCACACAATATGCAGGAAGAATTGCCTGCTAAAGGCGTTACTGCCCTGTTTTTGCAGAAAATGGTAGATGTTACCGACGAAGTAAAAGCAGTAGTTGGCAATACCAATGGCGAAGAGTACAACAAGAAATTTGACGAAATAAAGAAAGTTATTGAAACCCGCGAAAGCCAGAAGGAGAAATTCGTGGCTAACGTAAAGGAATATTTCAATGGCAACCAGTACTTCCTGCTTATCTACAAAAAGTACACTGACGTAAGGCTGGTAGGCACACCGCCAAAGAACCTGGGCAAATTCGGTGGCGATACCGACAACTGGGTTTGGCCACGCCATACATCCGATTTTTCAATGTTCCGCATATATGCAGGCGCCGACAACGAGCCTAAGCCATATGCCGCTGACAACGTGCCTTACAAGCCAGGCAAATTCCTACCGGTATCTATTAAAGGCGTGGAAGAAGGCGACTATGCCATGATATTTGGCTACCCTGGCCGTACCAACCGTTACGAAGTATCTTATGGCGTGGACCTTGCCGTAAATACTGTAAATCCGTCAATTGTTGCTATCCGTACCATGCGCCTGGACATTATGAAGCGCCACATGGACAAGGATAAAAACACCTACCTGCAGCTCACCAGCCTATACAGCCGTATTGCCAACTACTGGAAATACTTCATTGGCCAGACTGAACAACTGAAGCGCCTGAACGTAGTAGACGATAAGAAGAAAAGCGAAGATGAATTTGTGGCATGGCAACGCGCTAATAACATGGACGCATCGCTGATGAACAAGTTCCAGGCTGCATTTGCTGACTACAAGCCATATGCCAAGCACGCTACTTACTATAACGAATGTTACAGGGCTAGCGCACTGGCCAGGATGGCCGGCGCATTAAAGCCACTTTATGAATACCTGGAGAAGAACGAAAAGCCTAATGACGACAGTGTAAAGAAATATACAACCATTGCACAAACTGCACGCCGCGCACTGGCTAAGGAATATGACCCGGGCACCGAAAAGGAGCTGCTGGCTGAAATGACCAAGATGTACTACGAAAATGTAGATAAGAGCCAATTGCCTGATATCTACGAAAAAGTAATCTTCAACAAAGAGTGCTGCGGCAAGAAAACCTGCAAAAAGCCAACTAAAAAAGGCGAGCTGGTTTGCTATATGGGCACTACCTACGCACAGTATGCCGACTATGTTATGAGCCACACTTTCGTAACCGACAGTATTACCTTTAATGCGTTTTTAGCCAAGCCAACGCTTGCCGCACTAAAGAATGATGCTGCTGTACAATACGCAATGAGCTTCGTAACTAACTACACTAAAAATTACCAGCCAAAGGTTGAAGCTTTCAACTACAAGAAAGCTGAATACGCTAAAGAATACCTGCGCGAAATGATGATACAGAAGAAGGACAAAATGTTCTACCCTGATGCTAACTCTACTATGCGCGTAACTTATGGCAAAGTAAAAGGCTACAACCCACAGGATGGCCTGCACGCTAATTTCTACACTACGCTTGATGGCCTGGTGGCTAAATACAAACCCGGCAGCGAAGAGTTTGATGCCCCAGTAGAATTGATTAACCTTTACAAGGCAAAAGACTTTGGCCAGTACGCTGATGGCGTTGATGGCAAAATACATACCTGTTTCGTTACTACTAACGATATTACAGGCGGCAACTCAGGCAGCCCATGTATTAACGCTAATGGCGAACTGATAGGCGCTGCTTTTGATGGCAACTGGGAAGCCATGAGCGGCGATATCGCTTTCGATAAAAAGTATAAAAGGACAATAGTATGCGACATCCGTTTTATCCTCTTCCTGGTTGATAAACTGGGCCATGCCGATAACCTGATTAAAGAAATGGACGTAAGGAAGTAAACTATTAACCTTACGGGATATAAGTTTTTTGGGAGCCACAGACGAAAGTTTGTGGCTCTTTTGTTTGTAGCCTGCAAGCCGTGCCCTAAGTCAATGCATTAATCAACAAATCCGGCACGAAGGTTTCCCGCGGAGGGCGCAAAGGGTCCGCAAAGTAAAGGCGCTAAGCCACTGCGGCTTCGTGCAGATTTTGGGTGTTTAACAGGTATAAAAGGCTACAGCACCGCCTCTCCCCTATGCCTTTACACTCAGCTTTTTCCTGATGCGGCTAAGGGTTTCAAGCGTTATGCCCAGGTAGGTAGCAATATACATCAACGGCACTCTTTGCAACAATTCGGGGTAATGTTCTATGAAATATAAATAACGCTGTTCTGCACTGTGCTTCCTTATCAGGTAAAGGCGCTCTTCGCTCCTTATGAAGTACATCTCCGTTATTACCCGGGCAGTATAGTTAAAGGCATCCAGCTCGGTATATATTTTCTGCAGGCTGTCGTAGTGGATTCGGGCAAGGGTACACGGCTCCAGTGTTTCTATGTATTCGTAACCGGGATTGCGCGTATAAAAACTATTTACAGAGATAGCCATATTGGTTTCATGCATAAAACGCGAGCAAATCTCTTCGCCATCCTTTACGTAATACATGCGCAGCAGGCCCTTTACCACTACATAAATGTAGTTGCAGGTTTGCCCGTCTTTAAGCAACAGGTGCTTTTTAGGCACTTCAATTATTTCCAGCTTTTCGGCAAGCACGGACTTGAGTTCATCGCTCAACGGCCGGATTGAATTCATTAAATTGAATAGCGGAGTCAGCATAGAAATACTTATTAATGAGCCTTAAAGATATTCAAACCGACTCATATTTTATCAGTATTTATTTAAATGTTAGCACATGTTTTTTTGCCTTTTGGGCAATTTGACAAAAGTCAAATAAAGAAGGCCGCGGCCCGAACTTGACATTTGTCAAACATTTGGCGAAAAATATGCCCCACTTTTGCAACATCGTTAACCACAAAACACTACAATGAAAATCAGGGAATTTTTACTCGCAATACTTTTTACCCTTGCAGCAATGCCACAATTGTATGCAGCTATGCCCATAAAGGCCGCCGCTTCAATAGCCGCGGTTTACGAAGCACAGAAAGCTACACTACGGCAGTACACGCCCGCCAGGGCCAGTGCCTACAGCCCAATACGCCACAAGTGCATGGTTTCAAAAATTGGCAGGGGCATGATGATAGGTGGCGGTGGTATGCTTA
>CANBTK010000196.1 GCA_947372365.1 Flavipsychrobacter stenotrophus
ATCACATCTTTATCTGTATAATATTCTGCCGCCAGGCAGAAATCACCATTGCTTGCTTGCTGTAAACTATTTCCCCAACAACCTTGTGTTCTTCCGCCATACTTTTTGCACCATTGCATGTTTCCCGAACTGTCAGTTTTTATTAAGAAGCAGCTATTGCCATAAGTATACGGAAAGTGCCGAGTATAACCGAATATAAGATAACCTCCATCTAACGTTTTGATTACCTTGGTCGCTTCAGCATTATAGCTGAAATGGAACTGTTTTGACCAAATGGGGTTTCCCAATGAATCTACTTTTAATAATACTGCGTCGCAAGGAGCGGTTGATGAAACATCATAATTGCTGCTGCAGGCTAAAACGAAAAAATTGCCATCTTTTATGATCGACTTGGGTACACTTACAGGGGTACTATAGCCTTTCCGCCACAATGTATTTCCGGATTTGTCTGTTTTTACCAAAAACCCTCTGGCTGAATCAACCGTACTGCTGTATGTAGTACCAGCAATCAGGAAACCACTTTCAGCCTCAGCAACATCAAAAGCCATATCTATAACTCCCGGCCTGTCATACCCTTTCGACCATTGTATGTTTCCGCCTGTGTCAGTTTTTACTACATACGCTTTTGTGTGAGTAGCAGTAATACCGGTTACTAAACTATCCGATTTGTCTCCTACAATAATGAATCCACCATCGTTTGTATGTTTTAGTCCATATAGTTCCTCATTATGAGTTTTACGCCCAAATGATTTTACCCAGCTAACCTGCCCTGTACGGCTCATTTTCGTAAAAATGATTTTGAATTTGTAGGGTGTATCGTAACCTGTAGAAGCAACAATAAATGTGGAATCCGATATCGTATCCACCGACATATTATTATCAAGCCTTACATTCATTGGGTTTACACTTTTAGCCCATAAGATGTTGCAAGCGCTATCTAAGTGGATAATTTTAAATTTATAGTTCTTGGCAAAGGCGGTATACGTTCCGTCGCTGTTCTGTGTTAATGAAGCTCCGAACAGAAAATCTCCCGTAGTGTTCGGGATGTAAATTGATTTCATAATTCCCTGCCCACTGGCAAAAAACGAAACAACTAACAATGAAATAAATAGAACAATGCGCATCATATAAAGGTATATGAAATAATACTTATTTCCACGCAAGATGGCTCTACAAAAAGAGTTCGCCCCCCCTTCATACTTCAGCGATGCCTGTTGCGCCACGAGCAAGGCCTGGTTAGGGTTGAGGGTAGCCGCAAAAAGCATAAATACTAAATTTTCTCCTCTATTAGCCTTGCATAGCAAGCATAAGGTTTAGGGAAACTGCCTTCTATTGGTTTAAAAAAATAAATGCGGCTAAACAGCATCGATGAAACACACTTCCTGCAAAACCATAAAAATGAACAGCTTGCCCTGTAAAATGAACAATTTTAGCAGCCCTTCGACGAAACCAGCATCGTTTGTGCGATAACCAACAAAAAACGTTACATTATCACCGGGTATATACTATTACTCAAATCGAAGGCGCTATTTGCTGGAACCTGCCGCATGAATTACCACCTTCTTAAAATAATTGTACAATAAATTAATTGATAATCAGCAACTTGCAATAGCACCTTAAAAAAAACTAATAAAATATTTGGTGTTGTTGTTGCCTGCTTTTACCTTTGCCGTCCCTTAAAATAACATTAATCCTGTTTTTGGAGGGATAAAATTAGAAATAAGTAAAATACACATTTAACAAATGAGACACTTAAGTTTTAAAACACAGTCAGCCAACGAGAAAATCGTAACACGTGACTGGTATGTTGTAGATGCAACCAACCAAACACTTGGCCGTATGTGCTCGAGGATCGCTGCCACGTTGCGCGGTAAGAACAAGGTTTATTATACTCCTCACTTTGATTGTGGAGATTATGTAATCGTTCTGAACAGTAATAAAGTAATCCTTACCGGCAACAAGCTGGAAGATAAGGAATACCAGACTTACTCTATGTACCCAGGGGGCCAGAAGATCGAAACCGCAAAGGAAATGATCAGCCGCCGCCCTAACCTGATGATTGAGCGCGCTGTAAAAGGCATGCTGCCAAAAAATCGTTTAGGCCGTGCTATGTACAAGAAATTGTTCGTTTATGATGGTGCAGACCACCCGCATAAAGCTCAGGCTCCAAAGGAAATGAAATAATTCGCGGGCACTGTTCCGGTTTTAAGTAAACAATTACCTAAAAAATAATAAAACCATTCATATAAAATGGAAAAACAAAAAAACGCTGTTGGCCGCCGTAAAGAAGCCGTTGCCCGTGTATATCTGAGCAAAGGAACCGGTAACATAACAGTTAACGACAAAGAATATAAAAAGTACTTTCCTATTATGTACCTGCAAAATCAGGTAGAGCTTCCTTTCAAAACAATTGATGGCGCAAGTTCTTTTGATGTTGTAGTTAACGTACAAGGTGGTGGCCCTAAAGGCCAGGCTGAAGCAATTAAGATGGGTATTTCCCGTGCATTAGTTGAAATGAACGCTGAATACAAGCCAATGTTGAAAAAACAAAGCTTGCTTACCCGCGATAGCCGCTCTGTTGAACGTAAGAAATTCGGTAAACGTAAAGCACGCCGTAGCTTCCAGTTCTCAAAACGCTAGTATGTGGGTGGTGGCGCAGTTTATTGCGCCGCTACTGGAAAAAGTATTTTTAACCAACAAGAAATTATTCAAATGGAAGATAATAAAACTTTACACCAGCAGCTGCTTGAGGCTGGCGTTCACTTCGGTCACCTGAAGAAAAAATGGAACCCAAAGATGTTGCCTTACATCTTTGCTGAAAAGAACGGCATCCACATCATAGACCTTAACAAAACCATTGAAGGGCTTGATGAGGCTGCACAAGCCATGAAATCTATCGCTAAGAGCGGTAAGAAAATCATGTTTGTTGCTACCAAAAAACAATCAAAAGAAATAGTTGCTGAAGCAGCAGCTAAAATAAACATGCCTTTCGTTACTGAACGTTGGTTAGGTGGTATGCTTACCAACTTCCAGACTATCCGTAAGAGCGTAAAGAAAATGTTGAGCATCCAGAAAATGCTTGAAGACGGTACTATGGATAGCGTTACCAAGAAAGAACGCCTTACCCTTACCCGTAGCAAGGATAAAATGGAAAAAGTATTAGGCGGTATCTCCCAGATGGGCCGTACTCCTGCTGCTTTGTTCATCGTAGATATCAGCCATGAGCATATTGCCCTTGCTGAAGCTAAGCGCCTTGGCATCACTACCTTCGCGATGGTAGATACTAACAGCGACCCAACTAAAGTTGATTTTGCTATCCCATCTAACGATGATGCTACAAAATCTATCTCTATTATAACCGGTTACCTTACTGCTGCTATCATGGAAGGCCTCCAGGAGCGTGCATTGGTAAAAGACAGTGACGAAGAAACAGCTGAAGAACTGGCTGAAAGGACTCGTGGCATGGAAATTACCGAAGAAGATAACGAAGGTGGCCGTGGCCGTGGTGGCCGCGGGCGTGGCCGTGGTGCAGCAGCCGGTGGTGGCGCAGGTGCACCAGGTGGCGCAGGCCGTGGCCCAGGTGGCCCTGGCCGTGGCCCGGGTGGCGGCACTGGCCGTGGTGCAGGTGGCGGAAGCCGTCCTGGCCAGGGTGGTGGCGGCAACAGGCCGGGTGGCGCAAGTGGCCGTCCGAACCCAGTAAAACGCTAATTCAGTCGGCAGTCAGCAATTTGCAGTTGACAGCCTTCGTAGGGGTTCAAAATT
The DNA here is from genome assembly GCA_947372365.1 of Flavipsychrobacter stenotrophus. Classification (GTDB taxonomy): domain Bacteria; phylum Bacteroidota; class Bacteroidia; order Chitinophagales; family Chitinophagaceae; genus Flavipsychrobacter; species Flavipsychrobacter stenotropha_D. Next base: position 3,763 of record CANBTK010000196.1, read on the forward strand.
TTGAACCCTGATTGAAAAAAGGCTTAAGACTAAAGATAACAGTTCATTAAAGCCCCGTTTTTGGGGCTTTAATAATAAAATGCGAATTTTGCAACCTCATTACAAAAACTTGACAAAAGAAAAATACTAAAATGAGCACAATAACAATATCAGCAGCTGAAGTAAATAAGCTGCGCCAGCAAACAGGTGCAGGCATGATGGATTGCCGCAAAGCACTTACAGAAAGCAATGGCGATTTTGAAGCAGCTATTGACTACCTGCGTAAAAAAGGCCAGAAAGTTGCTGCTAACCGTAGCGACCGCGAGGCTAAAGAAGGTGTGGTTATAGCACGTAATAATGCCGATAACACTTACGGTATCATCGTTAACCTGAGCTCTGAAACCGATTTCGTTGCTAAGAATGAAGACTTCATCGCTTTCGCTAACCAGATAGTTGACATAGCTATGGCTTCTAAGGTTTCGACTGTTGAAGACCTTAAAGCACAACCAATGGAAGGCGCTACAGTTGGTGACAAACTGATGGAAGTAGTTGCTAAAATTGGCGAGAAAATTGATATCATCCGTTTTGAGCAGGTTACTGCTGCATCGGTTGTATCTTACATCCATTCAGGTTACCGTATTGGTGTATTGGTTGCAATGAACCAGGCTTCTTCTGATGCCATCGTTATAGCTGGTAAGGACGTAGCTATGCAGATAGCTGCTATGAACCCACTTGCAGTTGATTCAGAAAGCATATCTGAAGAAATGATTGCCCGTGAAAAAGCTATTGCTATCGACCAGATTATGGCAGAAGGTAAAACAGGCGAAATGGCTGAGAAAATTGCTGTTGGCAAACTGAACAAATTCTTCAAAGAAAACACTTTATTGCCACAGGCTTTCGTAAAAGACAACGGCAAAACTGTTGCTGATTACTTAACTTCTGTAAGCAAAGGCTTAACTGTTGTTAGCTTCAAGCGTATTGCTGTAGGAGGATAATTTTAGTTGGCAGTCGGCAATTTGCAGTCGGCAGTACTTTTGATATTTAAGTAGCCGGTACTTTTGTAGTACCGGCTATTTTATTTTAGGTGAGAGTATACAGATATACTAGACTGCCGACTGTAAATTGCCGACTACAAACTACTCCCGCTTCAACTCCAGGTCCTGGAAATCAAAGCTGAAATCGGTAGCTGGTGATATTGCACTCATAGAAATTGCCTTGCCCTTACCAGCTTCGTCTAAACTAAAGTTTACGTAGGCATCAGCATCCATGCTGCGGTCTATCCACTTGGCAACATAGGTGTTGCCTTTCAGGTAAAAGAGCTCTCCGCATAATTTATGAGAGCGTTTAGATTCAAACCACTGCTTGCCATTCTTTGTTGCAATAACTACGTCTCCGAACCACTGGCCTTTGTATGTACCCTCAACAGAAGCAAAGTCAGGCCTCACATTGCTGTTCAGTTTGTTTAGTTCTACTATATGCCATACCGAATCAGTTACCCTATCGGTATTGCCAGCCATTTCCTTTTTTATAGCTGCATATTCTGTAACTCTGTCAGTGCCGTTAACACCCAGGTAACTATCCTTTATCTGGTTAGTAATAGCGGTAAATGCCAACCCTT
>CANBTK010000197.1 GCA_947372365.1 Flavipsychrobacter stenotrophus
TTATTGTATTTCAAAAACGAAATCCCTGGCTTTTTTAGGCAGGCTCAATTTTTCATTGCCTGCCTGGTAGGTCAGGGTCGCAAATATTTTCCCTTTCCCGGTTATAGTTGCCTGCTGCACAAAGTCAACCCTGCCTTCATAAACGTTTACATTGCCTTTTACCCCTTCTACTGCCTTGGCAACTGTTTTGCCGTTTTCTTTCAGCGGGCCGGTATAGTTAGCATTAATATTTTTGGTAAAAGAGATAGATGTAGGGGTAATTGTGCCATCGCCGCCGGGGTGTGCCCCGAATATATGCCAGCCCTTAGCTACAAGGCAATGAATAATAAGTTCGTATTGGGTATCATTTTTCTTCTTTGCTTCCACCGTCCAGCGCAAGGGTTCCTTGGCCTCTTGCCCGAATGATAGCCCGGGAATAAAGGACCCTGCCAATAATAGTACCGCAACTTTTAAGATGTTTGCCATAGACAATTTTTTAAAGTGGTTTGATTATTATCCGGCCGGTTAGGCGGGTGTTATTTTACCTCAAAAACAAAGTTCTGATCTTTTGGAGGCAGGCACATTTTGTCATCGCAAACCTGGTAGTTAAGCGTGCCCAAAAACTTGCCTTTCCCTGTAATCGTAGCTTCCTGTATGTAGTCTATTTTGCCATTCAGGTAGGTAATTTTACCATCAATACCTTCCATTTTAGTGGTAGTGGCTTTGCCTTTTTCAGTAACTGCGCCGTTGAGTTTAAGGTGGGTATTATTGGCAAATGTGAATGATGGCGAAATCTCATAGCCATCGCCACCCGGGTGCAAAGACCAGATGTGCCACCCCGCTTTTAAATTTAAATGGAATATGAGTTGGTAGGTGTTGCCACTTTTCTTTTTGGCTTCAAACGACCATTTTGTGGGGTCCTGAATCATCTGCGCAAAGCTGCCCCAAGGTAGCAGCAAGCTTAGTAAAATAAAGAATAACCCCTTGTTGATATTAGCCATGAGCGCTGTTTGAGTAAACTGGTGATAGAAACGATTAGCAATAATAACTTTTTAAGCGTAATCTATTTAATAGCCAGCTATTTTTTAACTTTTTAAAAGAAACGGCTGTAGGGTTACAGCTACTTCACGGTTATGCTGAAATTTTCTGTTTTCGAGCGCTTCGCGGCGTTCTCATTACAGATGCGGTAGTGGTAAGTGCCAGTAATGGTAGTTCCCGGTTCTGCCGTAACCCTCTGGTTGTATAAAACAGTATAGGTGTACAGGTTTACAATGCCTATACGCCTCAGCTTTTTGGTTTCTATAAGCCCTTTCGATGTCATTTCCCCTTCAGGCTTAAATGCCCCTTTGTTAAATGTAATAGAAGGCAGCTTTAGGGAAACGGAATCATAGTCGTTATTGGCTTTTACATAAAGGCCTTTCTTCAGGTTTACCTTAAAAATGAGGTCGTACGCGTTGCCTGACAACTTTTTATAGTCGCAGGTGAGTTCGGCCTTATTTTTTGATTTTTTGGGTTTAGAATAGGCCTGCGGCAAGCCGCAAAGTAAAAGGGCAAAGAGAAAAAGGCATTTAATATGCTGCATATAAAAATGTGGTATGTTAGCCGCTGTTACTTAATTCATTAAAGTTAATGCATGCAAAATGGCTTTCCCATCAATGTTATGTAAAGCATCGCTGGTGGCGCGCTCAGGGTGTGGCATCATGCCATAAACATTGCGGCCATCGTTACAGATGCCTGCAATATTGTTTACTGCGCCGTTGGGGTTTGAATTGATGTGCACTTCGCCATGTTCATCGCAATACCTGAAAACTATCTGGTTGTTGCTTTGCAGGTGGTTTAGGGTAGCAGCATCGGCATGGTACCTGCCTTCGCCATGGGCTACAGGTATTTTCAGCGCCTTGGTACCTATGTTGCTGCCAATGAGGTTTTTATTGTTGTCGCTTTTTATGTAAACGTTTTTGCAAGCGAATTTCTGGTGGTCGTTTTGTAGCAATACGCCCGGCAACAGCCCTGCTTCGCACAGTATCTGGAAACCGTTACATACTCCCAGCACTTTACCGCCCCTGTTGGCAAAGTCAATCACCTGCTCCATCATAGGGCTGAAGCGCGCCAGCGCGCCACAGCGCAGGTAGTCGCCGTAAGAGAAGCCACCAGGCAGTACAATACAGTCGCTGGTTGTAAACATGCTCAGGTCACGGTCTTTGTGCCAAAGCATTACCACTTCCTGTTTAAGGTCATCGCGCAGCGCATGCATCATATCCCTGTCGCAATTAGAGCCGGGAAAAACAATTATTCCGAATTTCATTAATAGTTATTTGTTCGCCCAAAGGCAAAAAACAAGAAAAATAATAGAAAAATAAAAGATAAAGTTACTAAACAGTTTGTTTTTTTCAAGCGCAAATGCATGGCTTATAATAATACTTAATGCGGGTAGTGTTATTAACCAGGCACTTGGCACGCTCCGCTCGGTTAAAAAAGCTACCATAAGCGAGATAATAAGGTAGAAAGAAATGGCTATCCAGTCGCGCCTGATGTATATATTGCTCATGGGCACGTTTTTCCGCATAGCATATAAACCACTGGCCAGCAGCACTGAAAAGCAACAGATTGTGATTATAAAATTTGCAGAAAGTGATTTGATAGGCGAAATGGAGAACCCGATATGCGGCCAGTGGCTCAGCAGGTAGAGTTTGTCGCTGAGGAATAAAATAGAAATGATAAAATATAATGGTGTTGCATAGCCCAGCAAGGCGACTGCCCACTCGCCAACATTAAATGGCCGGAACATGACCAAACCTACCAGCAGCAGCAGGAACCACGCCAGCATAGTGAACTGGAACAGGGAAGCCATACAAAGCAGGAACGCGGCATTGTAAATGAGCTTGCGGGGATGGGTTGATTTGGCGAAGCTGAACATAATGTCCATGGCACCTAATAATAACCAGTTGACGAGCAGTGTTTCGTTAAACAGGCTGAACCGGGGGTAGGTGGAGGTGAGCATCAGGTAAACAAACGCAGCGATATAGGTATTGCGCGGAAACAATTTGTGCCTGATAGTAATACCGTTAAGGTAGAGGGCCTGCACAAAAAGGATGGCAATAGCTAATAATGTATATATGAACGCATTAGACCCCAGCGGTATACGCAGGCCTGCAAGTATGTAGTTGTAAAGGAAGTGGCGGGGTACTGGCAATGGGGCAACAGGGTGTAAAAACACCCTCATCTTCACCAGTACAGTGAAGATGAAAAGTATGATTACGGTAAACGGAGTATTGTTTTTAAATAGACGGAGCACTTAAAATTTTTGGCTAAAATACAACTTTGGCAAAGCAAATTTGTTTTTTATGCAGGCACGGAATAATTAAAGTTCTGGCGGCCACTTGTTTGCCAGCTTGCGGCACCCAGTCAGGCAGGTCGTTCCCGTCAACCGAAAATGAATTGGCCTGCTTTTTGCCATCGGCATCAAGTGTGGCCAGCTGTATGCGGGAATGCCGCGCGTTGAAGTCGTTAAACAGGAATGCCAGGGTGCCGCCGGTATTCAGCATAAGGTATGACGAAAAGTTGCCACCATCTTCCTGCGAATACTGTTCCTTGGGTATTACAGCACTCCATTGGCGGGAGCCATCTTTGTTATAAGATATAGCCATAATGTCATTAAAATGGTACTCCCGCACTGTCGTGGTGTTGTATGGGCTGTAAAACGATGAATAATAGCCCATGTTAGGGGCAAAGTTGCTACGGGTGGTAACATAGTTTATTTCTGATACCATAACGAAGCCGCCATCGTTCCTTACTATCAGCTGGCGCACCATATAGTTATCGAACGCACCGTTACTGTGCCCGGCCTGCGCTTTTATAGCATCATCAAAAGTCAGGAATTTTGTGGTTTCATACGCACCTGACTTTATATCATATACCGAAAAAATAACACCTTCGTTGCTGCCATTTTTCTTTTCGGTATAAAACCCACCGAAATATACCTTGCTGTTTACATTATCAATTTTGGTGTAGCCGTTAGATGCGAACTTATCATCGAGCGGCATAGGGTGGGGGGTAAATTTGTTTTCGCCGGGGGCTATGCCCAGTAGCCAAAACCTGTCGGCATTATTGTGCATACCCACAGTAGTGTATGCTGTCACATAAACAGTGCCGTCATTTGCAATGGTGACTTCGCCACTCGTAGCCATTTTATCGTCGCTGAAAGTGGCGTGGCCGCGTTTTATAATATGCAGGCTATCATCAAGCCATTTGCCATCAAACTCTATGCCGCCTGTTTTATCATTGAGCGAATAAATGAGTATTGTTTTTTTATCTTCGGAAACCGCTGAGTAATAGTAATTTTTCATGGCACCGAAAATCCCGGTCTTCGTGCTGCCCAGTTCTACAGGCTTATTTTTCAGGCGGGCTTTTTCGTCCAGCAGGGCGGCATATTGTACCACCTTGTTACTTTCAAGCGCCTGGTACAGGGCTATGATTTTGTCTTTATAAGATATAAACCTTGCCTTGTATATTTTGTTAGGGAAGAAGTCAAGTATAATAGAAGCGGCTTTGTTCATGGAGTCGTCGAACGCTTCCAGCATAGCGCCATTGGTGGTACTGCGGTAGTTATACAGGAAATCGCCTGTAATACCCAGCACCTGGTACTCGCCATTATGATAGTCAAATTTGTCGTATGGCGAATAGGTGACATCCTGCCCCCGGCCGGTAATTGCCAGCAAGGACAGTAGTACAACCATAAAGGCGGACTTAATAGATTTCATGCTTGCAAATTTAGGTGTGCAAGGCCAAGAAATGTAAAATATTATTGTGTAAGCAATGCTAATTTTTGAGTGCTGCCATGCCTAGCGGGTAACCACCAGCCTTTCGGTTACCGTGCCCTCGCCACTTTGGGCTTTTACAAAGTAAACCCCAGCCGGGATATCCGTTTGCACTTCTTTGGCTATGCCTGCCTCCACAACAAATGCGGCTACCTGCCTGCCCAGCATATCTATAATGGTAACCGGGGCCTGTTGGCCTGTGCCTGTAGCCAGGGTAATGCTGAATGTACCGCCTGAGGGGTTGGGTGAAATCTGTAGGGCCTGGCTGGCAAAGGTTGTAACCTGCGTTATAGCGGTATTGCAAGCAAGGCTGCTGCTTACCCTAAAGCCATACATAAAAGCCGTGTCTGCCCCGCAACTATTTACGGCAATGTACATTATGGTTACACTACCGGGGGCAATGCCGCGTATGCTTCCGCCACCCATTGATTTGGCTATTGTACTATCGCTGCTGAGCCATGTGCCGCCTGGATAGCTATGGGTAAGGGTCGCCGAATAGCCAGGGCAAACACTGTCAGGCCCAGTTATGCCACCAATGTCCAGAACGGCTTCTAT
>CANBTK010000198.1 GCA_947372365.1 Flavipsychrobacter stenotrophus
ATTGCGGCTCTACGTTTTTGTATGTTTAGGGTTTGTGAATGTTGTTTTCACCCATGTTTTGTAGAGTCGCAAAATATTGAGGCTCTACGGTTTTGTGTGCTGAAACCCTCGGGGTCGTGGTAAAAACAAAAAAAAAGAGGCGGGAAAACCCGCCTCTTTCAAAAAATGCTTTGTTGTTGTATTATAATTTTACCTGGTAGATGTGGATGCCGATGTTTAACTGTGCGCCATCGTCGCATGTGCCCGGAGGATTATCTGTACCAGCGCCGTAGTTAAGTACGCGTGGCCCATTGTAGCCAGTAACGGTAATTACGCCAGACTCAGCATAATCGCAATTTTGCGCGTACTGGATAGGAGTGTTGATATCGAAAGTGAATTTGTGGCCGTTTGCCCTTGTGAGGGTAGCATTGCCCGAAATTGAATAAACGTTATCTTCCCTTTCGCCAGTTGCATAGCCTGCCACCCATTTGCGTACAAGGCTACCTTGCCAGTAAACAATCTGGTTAGGTGTGTTGGTCATTGACAGGTCGGCTTTAACATTGTAGTACCAGTTGCCCACCACAGTAGTATCAACACGGGTAGTAAGTATGTTGCCATCAAGCTTTACGTCATTCACATAGTAGTCCTGGAACGTAATAGTGTGTATGTGCTTAGCTACATTATAAGAAGTATCGTAAGATATGATAATAGTACCCCTACGGTTCCTACCATCCAGGCATTTGCAGTTTTCGTTGCCAAAACGCACAATTATTGTCCTGTCACCGATGCGCGAAGAGTCTGTTGATACTGTAGCGCATGCACCGAAGGTATTGGTAGTGCGCATGTACTGGCCATTAAAAAAGTTGCCAGCGGCATCAGCAATAGAAATTGCGTCATTACTCAGCCATTCAATCTTAGAGCCATCTGAAGCGTAGCCACCATTGTCATCGGCATCAGAAAGTGGGTTTGATTCACGCTTCTTACAGGCTGTAAAAAGTAGCATTGAAAAAACGAAAAATAGAGCTGCTCTTTTAAGTATTGGAGTACAGTACATAGATTAAAAGATTTGTTTACCCGCACCGTTGCCAATGCGATTTTTAAAATTTCCTGCTAATATACTAATCCTAGTATAATACAGTATGCAAAATACGCTACAAAATGTAAAAAGAGGAACTTTTTTTGGTTTTTGAGCCCATTTGGCAGAAAATGAGGCTTTTATAAACTGCCCGGAAAGGATTACCCTGAACATATGTGTGTTGGTTGCATTCGAGGCCTACAATTTTTAGCTGGCTTCCGGCCTTGTTGTGGCCTTTTCCCCGGAGGGGTGCATTTATCCCCTACGGTATAGCAGTTCGCACAGGTTATCCACATTTATTCACAGGTTACCAACAGGGTAAAACGCCATTTACCCGCCTAAGACATAGTAGAAGCAAGCCCAATAAGCTTTTTGGGCATATATGCCTATGTGGATAAAGATGTAAAACAAATTTGGTGGGAAATTGTGGGAAATTGTGTTATTTTGTGTCTATCTTTATATAAATAAGGGTGAAAAAAGGGAATGGCCAACTTTCGTGGTGTATTTGATGTGACTTTAGACTCCAAGGGTAGGTTTCTGCTACCTGCGGCCTTCCGCAAGCAATTGCCGGAGGGTACAGGGGATAAGTTCGTCATTACCAGGGGCTTTGAGCAGTACCTTCTTTTATATACGCCTGATGTATGGGACCCGATTGCAGATAACATAAGTGAAATGAATGATATGCTGGAAGAGGTAAGGGACTTTAAAAGGCTATTCCTCAGCCCGGCAGTTGATGTAGATGCGGATAGTGCAGATAGGGTCATGATACCTAAGGGGCTTTTAGAAGACGGCGGCATTACCAAAGAAATGGTGATGGTGCCTGCCGGCAACAAAATGGAATTGTGGGATAAAGATACGTATAACGAATACGTGAAACAAAAGAAAGGTGGCCTGAGCAAACTGGCCGGCGATATTGCACTGCAGCATGGTAACCCGTTTGTGACTAAGAAAAATGGATAACCAGGAGTTTTACCACACCACGGTGCTATTGCATGAGGCTGTTGAAGGGCTGGCAATAAAGGAAGGCGGAGTTTACGTTGATGCCACTTTTGGCGGCGGCGGGCACAGCCGGGAAATATTAAAAAAACTAGGGGCAAACGGAAAGCTGTTTGCTTTTGACCAGGACGAGGATGCCTGGCGCAATAAGCCGGATGACGAAAGGTTAATACCGGTAACAGAAAACTTTAAATACCTGCGCAGGTTCCTGAGGTTGCATGGCCACAGTGAGGTAGATGGGATACTGGCAGACCTGGGGGTAAGTTCTTTTCAATTTGATACCGCCGAAAGGGGTTTTTCACTAAGGTATGACGGGCCAATGGATATGAGGATGGATAAGCGGTCGGAATTGACAGCATCGCAAATCCTGCGTACATATTCCGAAGCCCAGCTGCATAAGCTATTTGAGCAATATGGCGAGGTGAGGAATTCAAAGCAGCTGGCTAAACATATTGTTGATAACCGCAAGGGGATGCAGATGGCAACCATCAATTCCTTTAAGGCAGTACTGGCACCAGTGATAAGGGGGGGCAACCCCAACAAATACCTGGCTCAGGTTTTTCAGGCGCTGAGGATAGAGGTGAACGACGAACTGGGGGTATTGAAAGATTTTATGCAGCAGGCAGCACAATGCCTGAAGCCGGGTGGAAGGCTAAGTGTTATTTCCTTTCACTCGTTAGAAGACAGGATAGTAAAACAGTATATAAAAAGAGGTACATGGGATGAGGCGGATGAGTACCAGGAGCCGGTGAAGCCGCTGCTGAAACCCATAAACCCCAAACCGATAGAGCCAACAGAACAAGAAGTAAAAGCCAATACAAGGGCACGTAGCGCCCGGTTAAGGATAGCAGAAAAATTATGAGCACTGAAAGCAACATACCGCAGGACAACCTGACCCCCGCACAGAGGGTTAGGAGTGACTGGCGAACGCTGGCGGAGAAGCTATCTTATAAAGCCATTGTAAACAACATCCCTTTTATCGGTTTCCTGGCGCTTTTGTGTGTGTTCTATATAGGCAACAGCCACCACGCAATAGAAATGCAGCGGGATATGAACAAGCAGGCTAAGGAACTGAAGGAGCTGCGCTGGAAGTACACAGATATGAAATCGCAGTTGCTGCAGTCGAAAAAGGAAGGGGAGATAATAGTGCATGCATCGGCACTTGGCTTAAAGCCACCCATGATGCCGGCATATAAAATAAGTGGCCGTTAGTAAGTAGTAGATAGTAAATAGTATTTAGTACTTGGTAGGAGGCAGAAGATTGGGTGTTAAGAGAAGAAAGAAATAATAAAGTACAAAGGATAAAAAAATAGTAGAAGTGGGTATAAAAAGGGACATACGGTTCAGGGTATATTTAGCATTCACCGGCATTTGCGTGTTTGGTGCGGCTATTATATTCAAGGCTGCGATGATCCAGGTGAAAGAGGGCCCAAGGTTGAAGCAGATGGCGAAGGAAATGCACACCCGCATGGAAACGCTTAAAGCAGACAGGGGCAATATCTATACCGAAGATGGCGTATTGCTGAGTTCGTCAATACCACAGTTTGAAGTGCATGTTGACTTTTCGGTTATTGACTCTGTGCTCTTTGCAAAGAAAATTGATTCACTGTGCTTTTGCATGAATGCCCTGTTCCCTGAAAAGGGCGCAGACGCTTATAAAGAAGAGTTTGTGCGTGCCTACGAAAACGGCGAAGGTTACTACCCGCTCCGCAGGCAACCAGTTAAGTATAACGACTACCAGAAATTGCGCAGCTTCCCTATTTTTAATAAGAGCAAGAATACAGGCGGGTTAATAGTAAAATCGTTAGATAACAGGGAAACGCCGTTTGACAGGCTGGCAAGCCGGACCATAGGCATCATCCGCGATTCTAACGCCAACGGCCTTGAGCTGGCTTATAACAAAGACCTAAAAGGGGAGAACGGCAGGCAGGTAGTGCAGAAGGGTGCACGCGATGTATGGATTCCCATTGATGGCTCAGAAGTGGACCCGCACAATGGCAAGGACATTGTTACAACTATAGATATTAATATGCAGGACGTGGCCGACCACGTATTGCGCAGCATACTGGAAAAATACGAGTGCAAGAATGGCACCTGTATTGTGATGGAAGTAAAAACGGGTAAAATACGCACCCTTGTAAACCTGGGCAGGAAGAATGACGGCACATATGACGAGCTGCTTAATTACTCCCTCGTGCCTTCGGAACCGGGCTCTACGTTTAAGCTGGTAACATTATTGTCGCTGCTTAACGATAAGTACATAACCGTAGATAATATGGTGGATGCCGAAGGCGGTAAAATCCGCTTTAGTAACAGGGTAATGCGCGATTCGCACCTGGGGCTGGGCTACATGCCTATATGGCAGGCCTATGCACACAGTAGCAATGCCGCCATGGCCAAGCTGGCTTACCAGTACTATAAGAACAACCCTACAAAATATGTAAACCACCTGCTGGCGCTTAACCTGAATAAACCAACAGGCATAGACCTGCCGGGCGAAAAGGAAAGGCCTACAACAGTAAAAACGCCTAAAGACCCGACATGGAGCGCCACAACGCTGCCCTGGATGGCAACAGGCTACGAGGTATTGGTTACGCCTATGCATACCTGCATGTTGTATAACGCTATAGCTAATGGCGGCAATATGATGAGGCCTTACCTGGTAAGCTCGGTAAAAGAGTATGGCAGGGACGTGAAAACGATTAGCCCGCAGGTAGTGAACAAAGTAGGCGATTCAGGTACTGTAGCACAACTGCAAAGGTGTATGCGCGCTGTAGTTACCGATGGCACAGCCAAGGGCATTGAGTCGCCGTTCTACACTATGGCAGGCAAAACAGGTACTGCACAGGTAGCCGATGGCGATATAAAATACAGCGATGGTGTTTACCAGGGTTCATTTGTAGGGTTTTTCCCGGCCGAGGCCCCAAAATATACTATATGCGTAGTGATACGCACCAAGGCGCATTCGGCAGCATATTATGGCGGCGCTATTGCAGCCCCGGTTTTCAGGATGATTGCCGACAAGGTATTCTCCGCCAACATGGGCGCATGGGAAGCCCCGCTGGATAGCCTGGCTAAAACAGGCAGCGGCAGGCTGATGTCAAGGATGGCAACCGCGAGGAACTATAAAACATTGCTCAATGCCATTAAGAAACCATCATTAACACCGGGCGATTACCTGAACGAGATGATGCAGCTAACAACTGATTCAGCGAAACAGATAACCATACAGCCTGCCAAGATTTACAGGAATGTAATACCTGACGTTAAGGGAATGGGCCTGAAGGATGC
>CANBTK010000199.1 GCA_947372365.1 Flavipsychrobacter stenotrophus
TGCCAAGAGCTTAGAGTTCAAAAGGCTTATCAATGGCAAATATAGACATGCAAAGCCTCGTTAGTCACAGCTAAAAATGGTCAGTTTTTTCAGGACGGCACAATCAGCCTAATCATAAAAATCAGGTTAATCAATGGTTTTGGACAATAAAAAAACGCCCACAAGGGGCGTTTTTCCAATATTTGTAGACTGCCGACAGAAGACTGCCGACTGTTGACTTTTTTTATGCTTGCACTAATTCATCTAACACTTTGTTCATTGCACGAACTGCGTCAGCTGATTTATTGAATGCTTCCTGCTCTTCAGCATTCAGCTTATAATCAATGATTTTTTCCCAGCCTTCGCTGCCTATTACAACAGGTACACCCATGCAAATGTCTTTCTGGCCATATTCGCCATCCAGCATAACGCAGCAAGGGAATACTTTCTTCTGGTTGCGTACAATTGATTCAACCAATGCAGCTCCGGCCGCGCCTGGTGCATACCATGCGCTGGTGCCTAACAGTTTGGTCAGCGTTGCGCCACCCACCATTGTGTCGGCAGAAATCTGCTTCAGTTGGTCAGCGTTCAGCATGTTAGATATTGGTGTGCCGTTAACTGTTGCGAGGCGTGTAAGCGGAATCATGGTAGTATCGCCATGGCCACCTATTACTACTGCATGCAGGTCGTTCTGTGAGCAACCCAGTTCTTTCTGTATGTAAGTTTTGAAACGTGCGCTATCCAGTATGCCGCCCATGCCTATGATGCGGTTTTTAGGAAGGCCGGTTGATTTGTGGGCCAGATAAGTCATAGTGTCCATAGGGTTAGAAATAACTACTATGATAACATTTGGCGAATGGGCCAGCAGGTTCTTACAAACTTCTTCAACAATACGCGCGTTAGTGCCAATAAGCTCTTCGCGGGTCATGCCTGGTTTGCGTGGGATACCTGAAGTAATTACAGCAACGTCTGAATTTGCAGTTTTGCTATAATCGTTGGTAACGCCTACAACACGGGTATCAAAACCCAGTAAAGATGAAGTTTGGGTAATATCCAGCGCCTTACCTTCAGCGAAACCTTCCCTGATATCTAATAATACCAGTTCTTCGGCCAAAGCCCTTCTCGCGATGTTATCTGCACATGTTGCGCCTACTGCACCCGCACCCACTACTGTAATTTTCATTTCTTTATATTTTTTTGAGTTAAAAATTTAATTGATCGGCGCAAAGATAATTATTTGTAGTTTCTTATGTAGTTATTTTGATAGGCTGCTTGCAATTTTGTTTATCTTTTCGGTGTAAATCTTACACAAAAATCCTTTTTAGTGCCTATTTTCGCCATGTTTTTAAAAACCAATGATATGAAACACGTTTTGCAAAATTTATTTGTTGCTTCTTTTTTACTTTTTGCTTCGGTGCAGGGTCATGCACAAAACTGCTGCCAGAAGCCAGGCGATATGAAGCTGCTGGCTATGGATGCCAGTTTTAAGGCTGCCCACGAAGCCCCCGAGCCACTGAACTATGTACCAGAAACAGGCAATATGATAGAATTCCCGGCCAAGGGCGGTGCCACCGGCCATGCGTTTTATGTGCCATCGCCTAAGCCTACCAACAAAGTGCTGATAGTGGTACATGAGTGGTGGGGGCTCAACGATTATATAAAGAGGGAAGCCGAAAACTGGCAGAAGGAACTGGGCAATATTGATGTGTACGCTATAGACTTGTATGATGGCCAGGTAGCAACCAATGCTGATGAAGCAGGCAAACTGATGGGTGGCTTAAAGGCCGAAAGGGGAGCAGCAATTGTAAATGGCCTGTTGGCTAAAATTGGCAAAGGCAAAAAAATTGCGACTATTGGCTGGTGCATGGGCGGCAGCTGGTCGTTTACCTCAACCGTACTGGCTGGCAAAAGTGCTGCTGGCTGTGTAATGTATTACGGCTTCCCCGAAAAAGATATGAAGAAGATTGCCCCGCTGAAAGCTGATGTATTGTACATACGTGGTTCGCAGGATACCTATATTACCAAGGAAAGCGTAGAGCAACTGGAAAAAGATGTAACTAAAACCGGGCGCACCTTTACGCTTTACAGCTTTGCGGCGGTACATGCGTTTGCCAACCCCAGCAACCCAAAATACGATGAGCCATCGGCTACAAGGGCACATGGCCTGTCGCTGGAGTTCCTGAAGAAGCACCTGAAAATGTAATTGCTGATTGCCGGAAATCAATACCCTGCCACCTATCTATTAAGAATTTAAATTTCCTTATTAATAAATAGGTAATGTTGTAATTTGCATTACACTCAAGTACAAGCTTACTTTTGTGTGTATATACATCTAAGACAAAAAATCAAAACAAATGGCAACATCAAAATGGGTACTGGAGCCCGCGCATTCAGAATTGCAATTCAAAATCAGGCACCTGATGATTTCAAACGTAAGCGGCAGCTTTAATAAGTTTGATGGTTCGGTAGAAACGGAAGGCGACGACCTAACCACAGCAAAAGTGAATTTCACTATTGATGCGGATTCTATATCAACCAACAATGAGCAGCGCGACGGCCACCTGAAATCAGGAGATTTCTTTGATGTTGCTACGCACCCTTCTATTACTTTTGAAGGCACTGGCATGGAGAAGGTGGGTGATGAAGATTACAAAATGAATGGCAACCTTACTATGCATGGCGTTACGCATCCGGTAGCACTTAATGTAGAATTTGGCGGTATTGCAAAAGACCCATGGGGCAACACTAAGGCTGGTTTTACCGTAGAAGGTAAAATAAACAGGAAAGATTTTGGCCTGGCATGGAATGCACCTACTGAAGCCGGTGGCTTGCTTGTAGGCGAAGAAGTGAAGATCAGTGCCAATGTGCAGTTTGTAAAAGCATAAAGGCTATTATTTTATAAGTGAGGGTACTCCAAGCAGCTACTGGCTTTGAGTACCCTTTTTTTATGTGCTTTAAATAATATATACCTAAAAGGTAATTTCCAGAAAACATCGAGTATATTTGTATGTACAAACTGCCCTTTATGAGGAAATTGCTTCTGCTCATTATTTTATGTGCTTTTAGCCTATATAGCAAGGGGCAAAGTTATTGTATCCCCTACTTTGGTGGTGCATATGGTTCTTGTGCTTACTATGGCTTTCATGTAAGCAGTTTGCTGCTGGTGGGTGCCGGCGGCAATATTGGCGACAGCGCCAGTTGCGATGGCTCGGGCTACCTGGGCAGGACTGCCCTTTCGTGCAACCTGAATATGGGGGCGAGTTATAACATGACTGTAGTAACCCCGGGTACTTATACAATGTCCGGCCAGGTTTGGATTGATTACGACAACGATAGTACATTCAGCAGCTCCGAAAGCGCAGGCGGGTTTGGTACAGCATCCGGCACGCATGCTTTCACTATTACGTTGCCCGCTGTTTCGGCATCCGGCACGCACCGTATGCGTGTGCTGGTTAATGATGCGCACTATGGCGGGGCAATATACCCCTCTATAAGCCCTTGTGGTGGCTACTATTATGGCGAAACGCGCGACTATTCAGTGGTTTTAGGCACTGCCCCTGTGGGCTACCTTGCACCAACTTCCCTTAGTTTCAGCCCCACCAGCGCAGGCACTACATCCACTTCAATGACGTGTGTTTTTAACGGTGCCTATTTAACGCCATCTTCGGGCAACCTTACCGTAACAGCATCTTCTAATTTTTCGGTGTGCAGTACTTCTGGCGGCACTTATGCCAGCTCCTATACCCTTGCTTACAGCGGGGCGGCGGTATCGGCCAATAATATTTATGTAAAGTACAATGCCCCTGCTACTTCGGGTTATTATACGGGTACGGTGTGCGTGAGTGGGGGAGGATTGTCAGCGCCTGTGTGCAGCAGCCTTTCGGGCAGCAGCGTTATCTCTTTGGGCATGCCAGCCATGCAGGAAGCTGATTTTCAGGTATACCCCAACCCAGCTACAACTGAATTGTACATTACTACGTGCAGTACTGCAGGGTCTGGAATATCCATAACTAATAGTGTAGGTGCCGAGGCCATGCGGCAACCTATTTCCGCTGGCGAAACCCGGCTCAATATAAAAAGCCTGCCCGCAGGTGTATACTACATAAGGCTTACGGGAACGGTAAACAACATTTCGAAAAAATTTGTAAAATTGTAAAAAATAAAATCATCCACATTATGAAAAAGCTCTTACTACCTGTACTCTTGCTCTTATTCCCATTTTTTAGCCAAGGGCAATGTTATTGTACGCCAGCATGGTATTATCCTTCTGCGTGTGGCGGGACAATTAACTATATGTTAGTTTCTGCCAGCCAGCACCTATTGCTCAATGGTGCTTCAGGTGCCATTAATGATAGTGTGGCCTGCGATACTGCTGGTTACCTGGACCGCACCGGGAATTTCGGTTGTACGCTCCATTCAGGTAGTTCATATGTTATAACTGTAGGGTGTACCTCAGGGTATCCCTTGTCCTATCAGGTTTGGATAGATTTTAATTCTAATGGTGTTTTTGACTCGACAGAGAGCGTTGGCGGAGATTCTGCTTATGCTGGCAGCCCGGTACGGCATATCAACATTGCCATACCAACAGGCCTTGGTTATGGCACCCGCCGCCTTCGGATAGAGTCGGAATATTATTATCATGTTTACCCTTACTTAAACCCTTGCCCTGATGGCACTGCGGCCAGCTCTTATTATTATGGAGAAGTACGGGATTATTCGGTTGTCATTGATAGCACACCTACTTACCTTACTGCCAGCCCTGCCACGCTTTCTTTTTCGCCCACATCGGCAGGTACTACATCTACCGCAATGGTAAGCGTATTGAACGGAGGGTATTTGACCCCGGCTTCGGGCACCCTGACGGTGGCAGCATCCCCTAATTTTTCAGTATGCAGTACTGCTGGTGGCACTTATACCAGTTCTTACACAATTTCTTACTCAAGTGCAACAGTATCTTCTGTAAGTATATACACGAAATTTAATGCGCCTTCCACAGCGGGCTATTACACAGGTAACGTTTGCATTACGGGTTGTGCTCTGGCGGCAGGTGCCTGTATTGCTACATCAGGTTCCAGCGTTATTTCGCTGGGTACAAGCAGTAGCTTCGTAGAAAGCAGCTTCACAGTATTCCCAAACCCCGCCGACGATGAACTAATACTAAAAATGGATGCCTACAGCGGTGGAGATATTTTGATATTTAATAGTATAGGCACACAGGCCATGCGCCAGCCTATTTCCGCAGGCGAAACCCGGCTGAATGTCAAGAGCCTGCCCGCAGGCAACTATTACGTTAGGCTCATGGGGGCAGGAAGCAGCGAAGTGAAGCAATTCGTGAAATTGTAAC
>CANBTK010000200.1 GCA_947372365.1 Flavipsychrobacter stenotrophus
TGGCTGTTTTCCCTATTACTGTTTACCGCACCGGCTATTGCGACTCGGCAACTTCGGTAGCTTCGGTTGTTGGTACAAGGCCAGAATTTAGCCTTTACCCTAACCCGGCAACCAATGTAGTAACCGTTAAGCTGGCCAGCCAGGGCACGGAAAATGTGGTTATCACTATGGCAAATATTGTTGGTGAAAAAGTAGGGGAGTGGGCTACTGTTACTAACAAAACCTCCGATTTGCAGCTTAATGTTGCCCCGGGTGTGTATATACTCACCGCCACTACCGGCAACTACAAATTTGTAACAAGGGTAGTTGTGGAATAGAATTTATTTTAAATAAGTAGAATGGCGGCCGGGCAACCAGCCGCCATTTTTTTATGCCTTTAGGGGGCATTTAACTTTTTTGATTTTTTACTTTTAATTTTTCTTTTACCTTTGCACATGGCAATAAAATCTAAGTTTTATGGCGAAGGGCTCACATTTGATGATGTACTCCTTATGCCCGCTTACTCAGAAGTTCTTCCACGCGAAGTAAGCATCAGCACCAACCTCACCAAAGACGTACGCATTAACATACCCATGGTATCGGCGGCAATGGATACTGTTACTGAATCTCCATTGGCTATTGCCCTTGCCCGTGAAGGTGGCTTAGGTATTTTGCACAAGAACATGAGCATAGAGCGCCAGGCCGACCAGGTTAAAAAGGTAAAGCGCTCAGAAAACGGGCTGATACTGGACCCGATAACCCTTACCCCCGAAGCCACTGTAGGCGATGCCCTGAAAATAATGAAGGACAACAAAATAGGTGGCATACCTATCGTTGATACCAACAATTTGCTGGTGGGCATGCTCACTAACCGCGACCTCCGTTTTGAGAAAAACCCAAAGCGCAAGGTTAAAGAGGTGATGACCAAAGACCGCCTGGTTACTGCCCCTGCCGGCACCGATATGCACAAGGCTGAAGGTATACTGGAGCAATACAAAATAGAAAAACTGCCTATAGTTGATAAAAAAGGCAAGCTGATAGGGTTAATCACCTTCCGCGATACCCTGCAGCTGAAAAGCCACCCTAATGCCGCTAAGGACAATATGGGCAGGCTGCTGGCCGGTGCCGCAATAGGCATTACCGAAGACATACTGGAAAGGGTGGAAGCGCTGCGCCATGCAGGTGTTGACGTTATAACCCTGGATAGCGCCCACGGCCACTCCAAAGGCGTTATTGATGCCGTAAAGAAGGTAAAGAAAGAATTTAAAACCATACAATTGATAGCTGGCAACGTGGCTACAGCAGCGGGCGCAAAAGCCCTTGCAGCAGCAGGTGCCGATGGCGTGAAAGTGGGCGTAGGCCCGGGTTCCATCTGTACCACCCGCGTGGTTACAGGTGCAGGCGCACCGCAGCTTACTGCTATTGTAGAAGCAGCGCAGGCACTTAAAAAAACAGGTATCCCGGTTATAGCCGATGGCGGTATCCGTTACACAGGCGATATGGTTAAAGCGATAGCTGCGGGTGCATCCTGCATTATGGCTGGTTCTATATTCGCAGGCACAGAAGAAAGCCCCGGCGAAACTATAATTTACGAAGGGCGTAAATTCAAATCGTACCGAGGTATGGGCTCTGTAGAGGCTATGCAAGAGGGTTCAAAAGACCGTTACTTCCAGGATATGGAAGCCGATATTAAGAAACTGGTGCCGGAAGGTATTGTGGGCCGCGTACCGTACAAAGGCTATCTGAGCGAAGTAGTGCAACAGTTTGTTGGCGGCCTGCGCGCAGGTATGGGCTATTGCGGCGCAAAGGATGTTGTGACATTGCAGAACGAAGCACAGTTTGTACGCATCACCCCGGCCAGTATGGCCGAAAGCCATCCGCACGATGTAGTGATTACCAAAGAAGCGCCTAATTATAGCAGGTAGGTTTATAGCCTCGCGCAAATGCGCGCTTGTAGGGAGGAGAGGCTCGCGCAAAGGCGCAAAGCCGCTAAGTTTTTGTGGTTAGATATTTAAGAAGTAAGCGGCGCAGATTCTCATGGGTTTTTGCGCCTCTTATATCTTGTTGAGAAGATAAAATGAGCAATTGCGCCTTAGCGCTTTTGCTAGAAAATAACATTTAATGGAATACACCTTACAACTGATAGATGAAAAAGTTAAACGGCACCAGGTAACTGCATTGCACCTCACCAGTGCATTGGCATTTATAGGGGCGGGGGCTATCATCTATGTTTATAATTTCCAGATAAAGCCATGGGGGCTTGGCATCCTGCTTGCCGGGCTGTTATTGCTCATTGCTACTATTGTTAAAAACAAATGGGTAACAGCCCCGGCATCAAACCTGGCATTCAGGGTGGGGGAGCTGGTGTTGTCGCTGGGCTTGTGCGGCTATTCAGTACTGCAGCACTGGAACCTGCCTATCGGTATTTTTGGCGTGTTGGCAGCAGGGGTGGCCTTTGCTATTTTTTGGGAACGTTCCGGCGATGGCAAGCAATATGTCTATGTGAGCGAAGAGGGTATCAAGCTCCCTGTTGATTCGCGTAAACGGTTTATTGAGTGGGTGGAAGTGAGCAGTGTGATTGTAAAATTCGGCACCCTGTCTATTGACTGCGCCGATAACCGTTTGTTTCAGTGGAATGTGCATGAACCGGCCTTTAACCAGGGCGATTTTGATGCCTTCTGTGTAAAGCAGATAGAACAAGGCGCGGCCGGGAAGAAAGCAGGTGACTGGTAGCACAAAGGTATGAGGCACCTGATACAATAAAATGCACTCATTTGGGTTTAAATAGTTGGCCCGCACCCTTAGGGTGTGCGGTAACTAAGAAGTAAACTAACACTATTTTATTTTGAGCAACACTATCCGTTTCGCTATCGTTGGTTTTGGGAATATTGGCAGGCGCCATGCCGAGCACATTATGCATAACCCGAATACAGCCTTGTGTGCGGTTTGCGATACAAATGCTGCCGTAACTGCGAAGTTGCCGGATGGCGTGGCATTTTATGACAACCTGGCTACTATGCTGGCCCATATAAAAGTGGATGTGCTTTGCGTGTGTACGCCCAATTACCTGCATGAGCCGCACACTATAGCTGGCCTTAAAGCCGGGCTACATACCGTGGTAGAAAAACCCATGGCCCTCAGCGAAGCCGAATGCAGCCGCATGATTGCAGTAGCAAATGAAACAGGAAAAACCATTTTTGCTGTAAAGCAGAACCGTTACAACCCACCTGTGCAGGAGGTAAAGAAACTGATGGCAGCCAACGGGCTGGGCAAAATTTACATGATACAGGTAAATTGTTTCTGGAACCGTGGCGATGCCTATTATGCCGAAAGCGATTGGAGGGGTAAACGGCTAAAAGATGGAGGTTGTTTATTCACTCAATTCAGCCATTTTGTGGATATACTGTACTACCTGAATGGCCCGGTTACGAATGCACAAGGCTGGGTACACAACTACGCCCACCTGCACAATACCGAGCTGGAAGATACTGGCAGCTTTACGCTAAAGGCAGCAAATGATGCCATCATCAATCTCAATTTTACCACCTGTGCCTATCAGAAAAACATGGAAGGCTCTATTACCATATTTGCCGAAAAAGGCACTGTGAAAATTGGCGGGCAATACCTCAATACCATAGAGTACCAGCAACTGGAAGGCGAATCACTGCCAGAGATCAACATCAGCGCCAAATCAAATGACTACGGCCTTTATCAGGGCTCGATGAGCAACCATGACAAGATGATACAAAATGTGGTGGATGTGCTCAACCATTCACAACCCATCATGACCACCGCCGAAGAAGGCCGCGAAGTGGTGAAGATCATTGAGCAGATGTATGCCGGTGCTGAGGTAATTTAATTTGCCAATTCGGCGATTCGGCAATTTGCCAATGGCTCGTATACTTAGTTGTAAAATCATTAACCTGGGAGTTGTCGCAATACAGATTCGGCGATTTGCCAATGGCTCGCTTACTTAATTGTAAAATTCTTACCTTAGGGAATTGTCGAATTACCAAATTGTCGAATTGTATGTTTAGCTACTGGGAACAAGAAAGTTTTGAGCATTACCAGCACATAGTTATAGGGGCTGGCATAGTAGGGTTGAGTACTGCCATTGAATTGAAAGATGCTTTCCCGCACGATAGCGTATTGGTGCTGGAAAGGGGTTTACTGCCTCCGGGTGCCAGCACCCGGAATGTGGGCTTTGCCTGCATGGGCAGTGTTACCGAATTACTTGACGACCTGGAGCATATAAGCGAGGAAGATGTGGTGCGCCTTTTCAGGTTGCGCAGGGATGGGCTGGCCCGGCTGCGCGCCCGGCTGGGTGACAAAAAAATAGGCTATGCCGAAAACGGCAGCTATGAGCTGATAAGCGAAAAGGAGCTTGATGCCCTTGGCAGGATTGATGCGCTCAATGAATTACTACTGCCACATACCGGGAAGCCCGCATTTAGTTTGGCTAGCGGGAAAATCGCTGATTTCGGCTTTGCACCCAAGTACACCAGGGCATTAATCAAGAACAATTGCGAAGGTGAGCTGCATACAGGCGAAATGATGCGCGCCTTAATGGATATGGCTATAAGCAAAGGCGTAGAAGTAAAAACGGGCGCTGAGATAAGCCATTTTGAAGAGGCAGGCAGGTTTGTGGAAGTGTTCGTTAAAGATGGGTTTAAGGGCGAAGTGATGCTGCTGAAATGCGATACGCTCAGCATATGCACCAATGCATTTACGAAACAACTGCTGCCCGATGTGGATGTAGTGCCCGGCAGGGGGCAGGTATTGATTACCCACCCCATAAAGGGGCTTAAGTTTAAAGGCATTTACCACTTTGATAAAGGCTACTACTACTTCAGGGAAATCAACGGCCGCATACTGATAGGCGGTGGCAGGAACCTCGATTTTGAAACGGAGCGCACCACCGCTTTTGATATTAATGCCATGATTCAGATTGCGCTGGAACAAAAACTCGCTGATATCATTATCCCCAACGCCAACTTTGAAGTTGCCAACCGCTGGACGGGCATCATGGCATTCGGTGCCAATAAATTCCCGATAGTCAAAGCCTTTTCCGATAAGGTTTTTGGTGCCTTCCGCATGGGCGGCATGGGCGTTGCTATTGGTAGCGAGGTGGCTGCGCAGTTGGTGGAGATGGTGAAGGGGAGGTAGGGGTATTGGCGCTTTTAGATTTCCGAAACATTGTGGTGCGATCTCGAACAGGTTTATTGGGAAAGAGATATTTGTTGTAGTTTTCGGAAGCAAAAGCTTTCTTAATTGCAAGTAAAGTAAATTGTCTAAATATAAATTTAATTAATTGCATGCTCAAA
>CANBTK010000201.1 GCA_947372365.1 Flavipsychrobacter stenotrophus
CCACCACGGGGGCTGCCGCAAGGGTGTCTTTGTGTGTGGTATCAATAGCAACCGGTGGCAGCGCAATAACAGTATCTTTTTTAGGCAATGGCAAAGCGGCTACATTGTCCTTTTGCTGCATTTTATAATAATAGAAACCGTAGCCGCCTGCACCTAAAATAAGCAGCAGTATTGCAGCGATAATAACCATGCTCCAGTTTACGGAATTGGCACTTGTTGGCGGCGGGAATGAAGGCTCATGAGGCACTGCATTTTTCTGCCCTTCCAGCTGTTTGCTGTTTTTGAGGGCTGGCATTCCTGCCGGGGAAAAGCTGAAATTAGCATCGGTATAAAACTTTACCTTGTTGCTTTCTTCTTTAAACCTGCCCAGCCCGTCCAGTACAACTTCCTTACCTGCAGCCAGGTCTTTACGGGCCTGCATGCTGAAGTCGCGAAGGGCATTAGCTGCCTTTGAAATGCTTATTTGTTCATTAGTGGCTATAAAATTGGCAAAGCTGTCGTCAATAGAACCGCCGGAAGTTAAAATCACTTCATACGTGGGTGCCTGTAGCGATTTGCCATCATGCGTAGCCGCGCGCTTCACCAATTCAAGGTTGCCGAGGCCATGTATGTAGCAAAAATTATTTTTCAGTATAAATTGCCCTATGTATTTAGCTATGTCCATTTCTATTGTAAAAGTAAGCGAAATTGTGAAAATAAGTGCTTACAAAACGGCACTGCTGTTTTTCTTTTTTTGCAGGTGTAAAAACTGTGGATTAACGGGGAATTACGTGCTACAAATGGCTGAAAAATAATACTGTGGCCATAGTATTGGCGCTGGTTTTCACTATTATTAGCCGGGTGCAACCGAATTTAGAATTTCAGCCGCAGGCCACCGTAGGCATTGAGCCCGTAAGCCTGGTAGCCGAGCCAGCGCTCATATTTACTGTTAAGTAGGTTATCCAGTTCCACAAAGGCGCTCAGGCGGCTCACCAGCTGGTATTCGGCATTAAAGCCAAGGTCTACATTAGGCCCCAGCGTTACAGCCTGCAGTGCGTGGTTTTGCGCCACCATGCCGCCAAGCACCGAAACGTAGCCCATTACGGTAAGCCCTTTTACCGGGTTTACTGAAACATCGCCGCGCAATTTAAGGGTAGGCTCGTGCCATGCATAGGCAAGAGAACCTTGGTAAAACGAGTAAAATTCCGCCGCAAGCCCTGCCGACCACTTGCTGGATTCGGTATACCTTACTGCCCCGCGAAGTGAAAACGCGCTCACTTCGTCATACAATATGTAAAACTGCTTGTAGTCGCCTGGTATGTTTACATAGGTAGGCAGGTGGGTAAAGTTCCACCAGCTGGCCCTAACAGTATAAGTAAGGTGCGTTGTATAGCTGCCCGCCAGGTTGGCAAACAGTTCATCCCTGCGCGATTGTGCCACTGCATACGTGTTGTAGAGGTATGGGTTTTCAGATGTTAGCTGCTCATAGGTATTTTTCCTGATGGTAGCCTGCCACCCACCGCTAAGGGTAAGGTTGCTTCCGGGTATTATATAGTCAGCAAGTATATCGGGCAGGGCCGATGCTTTGCCGCCCTTGCCTATAGCAAAGCCAAGGAACCCATGGCCGGTTATTTTGCCTTCATGCAAAATAACACCGGGTGTTAACTGCCCAAGGTTGTTGTTATCTTTCCCGAAGCCCGTTTTCAGGTGCGTAAAGGAAGCTGATACCGTTACCTGCGCTTCAAGGCTGCTATCGAACCAATAGTTAAATGGTGCATTGAAGCCAAAATGGGTTTCAGAGGTGTTGTAGCGGGCATCATAAAGCGAAATATCAACAGTAGGCTGGTAGAAGATTTCCCTTTCCTCCAGTATGAATTTGCTCTTCATGTCCACCGCTGCCTTTACCCCGGTATAGGTTTGCTTTACAGAGTCGGTGGAGTAATTGTACACGTTGTGGTCGTAGCCGTAAAAGAAATACTGGTTCCTTTCCGCACTAACTGATGCATGCCACAATTTGTCTTTCTGGTAATACAGCCCTTCAGCCTCCAGCCCGCTCGATGCGGTTTGCTGCGACTTTATGCTGCCTGTCTGCGACATATGGTGCAGGTGTATGCCTGTGGCGTAGTTTTTGCCCTTTATGTTGCCCAGGCCGGCATCAAGGTACAGGGTAGAAAGGTTGCCTGCCCCGGCTTTAATATAGTTGGGAAAGGGTATTTTTAAAGAATCTTTACCCAGGGCCAGTGGCCTTAAGTTGCCAGATGTATAAGTGTAATAAAGGGTTTGCTGTGGCACCTCGAAAGATAGGGTGGGCCGGGTAGTGTCCGCTGGTGGCACCTGTGGCACCCATTCGGGCTTGGGCGCTTTTTTTACAACCGGTTTGTACGATTGTATTACTTCAATGGTTGAGCCTTTAAGTACAGTATCAGCCGCACTATGCTGCGCCGCAACCTTTTGGGGTGCAGTAACAAGTAATGCCGCTATGATAAAATGCCTCAACTTCATGTTATAATAAAATTAGTCTTCTTTTAATTTGCTTTGGTGCTTTTCCATTGCCTTCACTTCAGCCAGCTTCTTCGTAGCTTCCTGCTTCAGTTCGGTTATTTTTACGCGCTTCACTATGCTGTTAAGGGTTGCCTTGGCATTGAAATAATCTTTTTGCTTTACGAAGATATCAGACAGCAGTATGTAAGATTTTACAATCCAGTAGTCATAGCCCGGCGAAAGGCGTATGGTTTCCCCTGCAGCTTCTTCGCCATCCTTCAGGCTGTCTTGTGCCACCAGTATTTCGGCAATGTGGTAGCGCGACTCGGCGGCTATCTCCCCTGTTTTATTCTCGCTGAGCTGTTTGTACAATGCTATTGCGGCATCAGGTTTATTAAACTGCTGGTTAGCTTTGGCCTTATATAACAAGGCATCATTAATCATATCGCCGCTAAGCCCGGGTGTTGCGAGCAACGAATCGGCATAAAGCCCTGCCTGTTCATATTTGCCCGCATTAAAACCACTTTTTATCAGGCCCTCAAGCGCTGCCTGTGTAGCCTGTGGGTTAGTGCGGGTATTGTTGCGCATTTTTAAATAATAGCCATACGCTGCTGCATATTCTTTGCTGTCCATAGCAATGGCGGCTGCGTGGCGTGCGCTGTTTTCAGAGAAGTCGTTCCAGGCAGTAGCCAGCACCACATCAAAGTCTTCCTGCGCTTCTTTATTCTTTTTGAGCTGGTAGTTGCATTCCCCCTTGTAGTAGTGCGCCTTTATAGCAAACACGCCATTAGGGTATTCTTTAAGGTAGCCACTTAGCGACCGCAGTGCATTGTCCCACTTGCCTGTGGCAAACTGGCCTTCAGCTGCGGCATAGTAAGTAGAATCAAGCGAGGTATTTTCAGCCACGGGCAGGTTATTGTCTTTCAGCAATTGTGCGTACGATGCCGGCTGGTTGCCCTGTATATAAAGGCTCCTGAGGGCATCGAGCGCTGCAACACGCTCATCAGATGCCGGGAATCCGGTTACAACGCTTTTGTAGGCTGCAATAGCTTTGGCGTTCTCGTTGGTTTGCTGGTAAATAAAGCCAATTTTCATCCAGGCTTTGGGTACAGCGCTCCTGTCGGCCGCAGAGTCGGTAATGTATTGTAAGTAGCTAAGTGCCTGTGGGTACTTATCCATTTCTATATAGGTAACAGCAATCTCGTAGCGGGCTGTAATGGCATAAACCGAAGGCGGCGTACCTGTAACCAGGCTCTGCAGTACTTTTACTTTATCGCCATTTTTACCCTGTAGGCCCAGTATGATGCTCTTTTGGTAGCGGGCATAGTCGGCATTGGCAGTATCTGTATTAATTATCTTATCATAAAGGGCAATAGCCTTTACATAATTCTGCTGCATGAACACGGCATCAGCTTCCCTGAGGCTGGCCACCATGCCTGAATAGCCATCTTCGCCATTAGCCTGCTGAGCCTTGTTAAAGTAGGTTTGTGCGCCCGCGTAGTTTTGCCCTTCCATAGCAGCAAAGCCCATATTCATGTAGGCGTGCTGCACAGTTGCCTGTGGGCTGATGCCCGCTAGTATAGCTTTATCTGCCTTGCGGTTTATGAACTCCTGCGAATTACTTACCGCATCGGCATATTTATGCTGCCGGTATGCCAGTTCACCGCGCCAGAAGTAGGCAGCAGCTTCGTAGTTCACATCCATAGGGTGGCTTACAGAATTGCCAAAGTAGGTATATGCATTGGCCAGTTCCCCTTTGCGGAAAAGCTGCACAGCATAGCCGTAATTAGCTTTCTGGTAAAACTGCCAGTAGCCCTTATCTTTTGTGGTTACTACATCAAGGTATTTAAGTGCACCTGCAAAGTCGTTGGTGGCTAGCAAAAGGCCGGATAACAGGGTATTGGCCTCATCGGTGTATTGGCTGGCAGGGAACGCTTTAAGCAATATCCTAAGCTGCTCTACGGCGGCATCATTGTAGCCTTCTTCGTAGCTAAGGCGTGCATAAAGCATCATGGACGCTTCCTGCTGCCCAGGGTTAAAATCGAGGTCGGCACATATACCGAAGGCGTTCCTTGCACTTTGCCTTTCGCCTGTCTTCAGGTAGCAATCGCCCAGCAGGTACATAGATGACTGGCCCAGCGAATCGCTTTCATTACTGAGCAGCTTGAATTTTTCAGTGGCGTTTTTCCAGTCATTCAGCCTGTAATAGCAATAGCCTATTTTGTAAAGGTCTTCCTTCTTTATTTTGTTGGTGTGGTCGTAGTAATACTCAAAGTAGGGGCGGGCTTCGGCATATTTCTGTACGTCAAACAGGCATTGGGCAGCCAGCATGTGCACATCATTATCGTAATAGCTTTTGTCCCTGCCGGCAATAATGGCTTTGGCTTCCTGAAGCGCTTTATCCCGGTCGCCCATGAAGTAGTATATCTCGGCAATATAATAAGGGACAGTACTCCTGTAGTCCTTAACATCCCTTATCCGTTCAAAGCTGGTTATGGCTTCTTTATAGTTATTCTGGTTATAAGCCAGCAGGCCATAATAGTAATTGCCGGCATCATAATACTTGCCACCCTTCAGCTCCTTTATTGATGAAAAGAGTGGCGCCGCTTTATCAAATTGTTTATTGTTAAAATAGCAGTACGCCATCTCGAACTTAGAGTCGGCCACTTCGCTGTTGGTGAGGTTGTCAATACCCGCACGCTCGTAATAGGGTATGGCTTTGGCCAGCAGGTTGTGCTTAAAGTAATGCTGGGCAATAGTAAAACAAATGCGCTGTTCGTAGGCCTTGTTTTGGGTCGTGCCTATCATCTCGTCAGCGCGGGCCATGCAGCCCGGCTCAT
>CANBTK010000202.1 GCA_947372365.1 Flavipsychrobacter stenotrophus
ATACGCGATAGCCAGTTTGCTGAGTTAAGCGAAAGCAAGGTTGTAGAAGAATAAAATTGAGCCTACAGGGCAATGTCATTGACTCAAGGAGATAAAAGTTTCACGCGAAGGCGCAAAGCCGCAATTTACAAGTCATTCAAGATTTCAAAGGCGCAACTAAAATACAAGAAACGCTAAGTCAATGACATTGGCCTACAGGGGCACCTTAAGCCGGTTGCCCATGTAGTTGTTACAGTATCTTTTTAGGCACTGCTTTCTGCACAGCAGTTTTAGCCCTTTTAACGGCGCCCGCTTCTACGTCAGGGTTATACTTTAATGTTGTTTCCCACGAATTCTCGGGCTTAAATTCTTCTTCCATCCCCTTGAGTACGCCAGCAGCTATTTTCTCAGAGTGGATAATGGTTACGCATTCCGAATTGAGGTTGGCGCTGCGTGGGTCCAGGTTAAAAGTGCCTATCACAGTGGTTTTGCCATCTACTACCATTGACTTGGCGTGCAGCCCGAATATGGGGGTGAAGTTCATTTTCTGCTGCAGTTCGCCCGTCATTATATTATACCGCTCCTTAGCATCGGGCTTAAACTCAAAGATGCGTATGCCTGTGCTGAGCAGTTGTTTCCTTATTTTCTGGTAGCCGCCGAAAGCAGGCAGGTTATCGGTAGAGGCAAGGCTGTTAGTGAGCACCTTTATTTTTACCCCGCGCTGTGCAGCCTCCCTGAATAAATTGATGCCTTCGGTAGTGGTAATAAGGTAAGGCGATTGTATGTCTATAGTGTGCTGCGCCTGCCTTACAAGGCTGGTGAGGGCATCGGTAGTATTGCCGCCGCCGTGCATGCCGCCTACAGTGTTTTTGCCGGGTATATCAGCAACAAATGCAACACTATCTACCCAGGCCAGGTTGCCGGTTTGCTGAATGTTGCGGAAGGCCTTCGGCAGGTTCCTTACCCGTTCCCTTACCTGTGGCCAGAAGTTATCGGGGTTGCAGGCATACTGGTGCAGCCTGTCAAAGCGGGT
Organism: Flavipsychrobacter stenotrophus; assembly: GCA_947372365.1. Taxonomy (GTDB): domain Bacteria; phylum Bacteroidota; class Bacteroidia; order Chitinophagales; family Chitinophagaceae; genus Flavipsychrobacter; species Flavipsychrobacter stenotropha_D. The sequence continues at coordinate 1,013 of CANBTK010000202.1, forward strand.
TTTGGCTTTAAAATCAGTGCCCGGCTCATCAACAATATCCGCAACAGGTACGCTGAGTGGGTTATTCCAGAATTCTTCAAAAGAGGTGGTTACTTTCTGCACGGTTTTGCCAAGCAACAAAACATCCCGGTCTCGGAAATTATATTCGTGGTCATAGTCGAAATATTCATCGGCAATATTGCGGCCCCCGGTTATCACTACTTTGCCATCAACCGTAAAGGTTTTATTGTGCATACGTTGGTTGGCATCCCTGAAGCTGGTGGCAAATTTCTTTAGCTTGCCGGCAATATTTTTGCCCAGGTTCACGCCGGGGTTGTAAATTTTAATAGAGATATTTTCGTGCGAGCCAAGCGTGAGTATATCGTGTGCGGTGGCATCTACCAAAAGGTCGTCAATGAGTATCCGTACTTTTACGCCCCTGTCGGCTGCCCGCACCAGGTAGTCGCAGGCAATGAGGCCCACATTGTCGGTGGCAAAAATGAAGTATTGTATATCAATGGTTTTCTCGGCATTCTCGCAAAGCCAGGCCCGGGCTATCATAGCACTGCTGCCATCTTCCAGCACATAAACGCCTGTTTTTTGTTTCATGCTGTCGCCAAGGGGGGCTAGTTCCTTCGTCAGGTTGGTGGAATCGCTGAAATGTATCTGCGAGCAGAAGTCGGTTGTATAGGCTGGTATTTCCTTAGGCTTACCAGAACAGCCTCCCAAAAACAGGCCGGCAGCCAGGCAACCTATAGCAAGTGAGTTTAACGCAGGAAGGAGTGCCCGTTTCATAAGCCATTGTGCCGTTCTTTGTTATGCAGCGGCTATAAAGATAGAAACGAACTTATATTTATTGGGCCAGCAAGGTATTATTATGTGGCTAAACGCATTAGAATATTATTGCCAGTTTTACAATCCTGAAAGGATGGCATGATACGCCCTTTACCAGAAGGCTACTGTTTACCCACATCTTTTCAATGGTACTTCGTAATACATAATGCGCCGTAGGCGCTGCCGGTTTGTAGCAGAATTGTCCCCAAAAGAGCCTATGCCCAGTATGGGCTATCCTTGAGCCACAACATTGGATAGCACATATATGGTATCACCTTATTCAGGTTTTACCAATAGGTACAGATGGTAGTTATATTCTTATTTTAGTGAATGCGGGCAACAACCAGCCGCTAAATTTTCACACAAATAAAATGCGGCGGGTGAATAAATTAGGGTAATTTTGCGTACCCAAATGAAAACGGCGCATTATTTGTGCCTGTGTAGGGTATATTCCAGATTTTAAATCAATAAAATGAACGCTGATAATGCTGGTTCAGGACCTGAGGGAAAAAGTTCTGGAGGGAGACCTCAGCGATCTTTTGCTGCACAGCAAAGACGAGGATTATGCTACGGAGGTAACTAAGCTATTAGAATCGCTTCCGCGCGACCATGCCGTGCATACCTACCTGGCTTTGCCCGAACCTATACAAATAAGCATCTTTCCGCACCTTGACCACGTTTCGCAACGCAGCGTTACCGAGGATATGCCCAAGCAACAGGTATCCAAGATTTTAAACAGCCTTACATCTAACGACCGGGTATCCTTTTTTGATATACTGGATGGCATAGAGGTGACTGAATACCTAAACCTGCTGAATGACAAAAACCGCCTGGCCACTTACGACCTGCTGGGCTATCCCGAAAAAAGCGTAGCCCGGCTTATTAATACCAACTTCACTACTGTGCGAAAGGAATGGACCATAGGCCAGGCCATAGAGCACCTGCGCCGTTTCTATACCGATACCCCTGCAGCCAATGTGATTTTTGTGGTAGATAATGATGGCAAGCTGGTAGATGATATACCTATACGCCGCCTGGTGCTAAACGAGCATGGTAAAACCATTGCTGACATTATGGACGGGTTTTATGTGAAGCTGGATATACAGGACAGCATAGATACCGCTATACAGAAGTTCAAAGAATATGACCGCGTGGCCATACCTGTTACCAACAGCAACAATATGGTAATGGGCGTGGTAACGATTGACGACGTAATAGACGAGGCAGAAGAAAAAGATACCAAGGAAATACAACAGTTCGGTGGTTTGGAATCGCTGGACTTGCCATACGTGAAAACGCCATTCTTTACGCTTATCCGTAAAAGGGCGGTGTGGCTTATTATACTGTTCCTGAGCGAAATGCTTACAGCTACGGCTATGGGGCATTTCCAGAGCGAACTGGATGCTGCACTCGTGCTTTCCCTGTTCGTGCCATTGATTATTTCCAGCGGCGGCAATAGCGGTTCGCAGGCGGCAACACTTATTATCCGTGCAATGGCGCTCAATGAGCTTACCACCCGCAAGTGGTGGTATGTTATGCGCCGCGAAATATTATCTGGCCTTACTCTGGGCCTCATACTGGGCATAATAGGCTTTATACGCATAGCCATATGGCAAAAGCTGGGCTGGGCCAACTATGGCATGAAGGGCACTGGCGACTACTGGTTCCTTACTGCCTTTACTGTGGGCCTGTCGCTTATAGGCATTGTGTTGTGGGGCACGCTCAGCGGCTCTATGATACCCATGATACTGAAGCGGATAAAGATAGACCCCGCAACCTCATCGGCCCCGTTTGTGGCTACGCTGGTAGATGTGACCGGCCTTATCATTTATTTCAGCATAGCAGCAGTAATACTTAGTGGCACATTGCTGAAGAGCGAAGACAAATCGCCACTAACCGTTACCCATGTGGCACAGAACACTATAATAACGCTGGCACTGGCACCCGTGTTAAATGCCAATGAAGTGCCATACCCCATTAACGACAGCACCGTGCGCGTACCGCTCAGCAAGCAGATTTTAAGCGGGTGGAATATCAGTAAGAGCGCAGGGCTTTACCAGGATGAAGATTATTGCCTGAGGCTGGCACCGGGCTGGGATTATTACGATGTAGTAGTAAGGCACCCCCGCGAAAACAGCATGGTGGTTTACCCGGCTGGCAAGGTGTGGAAGAGCGTGGACATGGATATTAAAACAACACCGAAGAAATAAAATTTACCCCTATCCGTTTACTGGCAGGAAGCCTGCCGCATTTTTGCTGTTAACTATAAATAAGACTATTTAATTGTGCCCAAACCCCAAACACAATTCAGCATATTAAACAAGCCGTTTGCTGCGGGCTGGGTGTTTATGGGGCTATGGCTGCTGCTGGCAGTATTGTATTGGCCGGCGGCTAGGGCAGGCTTTGTGGCCGACTATACCGGCTGGCTTGACCAAATGCAGCGCTATGGCTTTTGGGACAATATCAACCGAACCTACTATCATGGCCAGAGCCTTTACCAGTTTACGCAGTTCAATACATGGGTTTTATTCCAGCTTATGGGCACCAGGCCTTTGTTGTGGCACTTTTTGTTCATTACCCTCCATGCCATAAATGCTACATTGCTCTACAAACTCTGCAACCATTTGCTGCAAGATGTGGAAGTAGGCAAAACCGGTTTTATATCGCTGAGCGGGGCAATATTGTTTTGTGTAGCGCCCCACATAAGCGAGGTGGTTATATGGGAGCCGTCGTTCCATTTTTTGCAGGGCCTGCTGCTTATACTGCTTATACTTAACCTGGGCCAGCAATACATCTGTACTGCCAATGCCCGGTATGCATGGCTGGCCGGGCTGCTGTACCTGCTGTCATCATTTTCTTTAGAGATATTTTACATTACGCCCTGGCTGCTGCTCAGCATGGCGCTGTTTTATAAATACAGCCGCCCCTTCAGGCAGACTTACTTGCAAAAAACGATCACCTATGTTTTTGTGCCGCAGCTCATCATCTTTGCGGTGCACTTGCTTATTTTCCGTTTAGTATATGGCGGCTGGGTGGCCCACATAGGCACGAGTGCCATAACGGCCGCCCCTGAAATAGGCCTGGGCAAGCCAGCCAAGCATTTGTTTAATATCCTGTTTTTAGGCAGGTTCTGGGCAGATGGTACACGCCAGCAGGTTTATGCCTTTTGCGATGCCCGGGCAGGCATAGCCATTTTTTACAGCCTTGTTGTGTTGCTGGCTGCCGCTACCCTTTTCTATTTCCGCACGTTTAGCAATAAAGGCAAAGTAGCTGTGCTGCTGTTTGCGTGGGTGTTAATTACGCTGGCGCTGATGGTGCCGTTGTGGTTTGAAGGGTTTGCATTGGTGAACTATGACCGTTATACTTATTTCACCCACCCGTTCCTGTATGTGCTGCTGGCACTGGGCGCGAGTTTCATCTCCGTTACATGGGTTAGGGTTGCATTGGTGAGTGCCTATGCGTTAGTGAACCT
>CANBTK010000203.1 GCA_947372365.1 Flavipsychrobacter stenotrophus
ACCTTCGTTGACCGCATAGAAGGGGCATCTAAAATGAGCAAGGGCATCATAAAAGAGGCTATGCTCGGGGTGTGGAAGATGCGCGGTTTCCACTAATACCTGGCCCCACATTTTTCCGGGGCATTTTGTTACTTGCAATCATTTTCTTATTATTACTTTTTGCTGCCCCTATTTACTGTAATTTTGCACTGGGATTTGCATGTAAGGGTATGAAATATGCCTTTGTGGTTAAATTCCGCTTGCTTAAACCCGCTACTTGTTTTACATTTATAATTCCGAACGCTTTGCATAATGATGGACACCCCACGCTATAAAGAACTACAACAGCTATTAACCGAGCAGACGGACGAGAAAGGCAGGATTGATATTTTAATTGAGCTTGCTATGGAAGTGCGTAACTATGATGTGGAGGAGGCAGCAAAAATGTCTGAGGATATTATTGTGCGCTCCCGGGCTGTTACCTATACTTTTGGCATAGGCAGGGGGCTTAAATTGAAGGGTTCCTGCCACTGGATGAAGGGCGAATATGACCTTGGCCTATCTGTGCTTAAGGAAGCCCTCGCAATAGCTGTTAAAACCAAGGACCGCAGGCTGGAAGCAAGGGTACTGTATTACTTCGGCAATATCTACCGCGACCAGGGCGACCTGGCTAATGTGCTGACCCACTTTAAAAAAGCGCTTACCATTAACGAAGAGCTGGGCGATGAGTTTGCCCAGTCTACCATTCTTACCAGCATATCTAACCTGTTATACGACCTTAACGACTATGACAGCGCATTGGAATACGCCCTAAAATGCCTGCCTATATTTGAGCGGGCGCATAATGTAAGCAGCCTTATCAATGTTTACAATACGCTGGGCAATATCTACTTTAAGAAAGAACAGTTCCCGGAGGCCCTGCATTATTTTCAGGAAAACCTGGGGCATTCGGAGTTTGAAACCATTGCTTATGTAATGGCGGAGAGCGGCCTGGGCAAGGTGTATTACAAAATGCAGAATTTTGATAATGCCCGTAAGCTGCTTTCCAATGCGCTGCGCCAGAGCGAGCACCTGGGCAATGTGGAGGTACAGATTATCTGCCAGTACTACCTTGGCCGCATGTATATGGATAAAGCCAGCTACCGCCAGTCATTGCAGTACCTGAACCATGCCTATACGCTCGCCAACGAGTATAACCGCCGCCATGACCTGATGAGCATCCACGAGATGATGTCAGCGCTTTATGACAAGATGGGCGATATCCCCAAGGCGTTCCACCACCTTAAATCTTACGAACAGCTTAAAGAAGAAATATTTAAGCAAAAAATAATTAATGAGCTGCGCAACCTGCAGGTAAGGCAGCAGATAGAATTGGCCCAGAAGGAAAAGGAAGTAGCCGAGCGCACCGCCTACCTGAAACACCAGTTCATGGCCAACATGAGCCATGAAATACGCACGCCTATGAATGCCATTGTGGGCATGACCAGGCTGCTGCTATCGAAAGAACCAAAACCCGACCAGCTGCGCTACCTCAATGCTATCCAGCTTTCGGCCGATAACCTGCTTATCATTATCAATGATATCCTGGATTTATCTAAGATTGAAGCAGGCAAAATAGTCATTGAGCATACCGATTTCTCGGTGCGCGAAGTGCTACAGAGCGTGCAGGATATGCTGCTGCTAAAGGCCGAGGAAAAGGGCATACAGATAAAAATAACTACTGACGACGCTATACCTAAGCGCCTTACCGGCGACCCAACCCGGCTTAACCAGATTTTGATAAACCTGGCAGGCAATGCCGTTAAGTTTACCGATACCGGCTACGTTGAAATCAAAACAACATTGCGCAACAAAGCCAACAAGCTTTGGATTCAGTTCGATGTGGTAGATACTGGTATTGGTATTGCGGCAGAGTTTGTTGATAATATTTTTGACAGCTTTACGCAGGCTGGCGCCGATGTTACCCGCAAATTTGGTGGCACAGGGCTTGGCCTTACCATATCCCGCCAGTTAGCTACGCTGATGAATGGCGATATTTCCGTTAAGAGCGAACTAGGCAAGGGCACTGTATTTACAGTGGTGATACCATTCGAAGAAGCGGAAGTGCAGGATTACGAACTACAGGAGAGCCTGCTGGACGCAGCCGCAATGGAAAGGCTGAACAACCTGAAGGTATTGCTGGTGGAAGATAATGAGTTTAACCGCCTGGTGGCCGAGGAAACCCTCAAAGACCTGATACCACAACTAAGGCTGGATAAAGCGGTAAACGGGCAAGAGGCTGTAAGCCGCCTGCAAAATGAAATGTACGATATAGTGCTGATGGATATACAGATGCCCGTAATGGATGGCGTAACAGCTACCAAGCTGATACGTACAACCCTGCCGGAACCTGCACGCAGCGTGAAGATAATAGCGATGACTGCTAATGTGCTGCAGGAAGATGTAGCACAGTACTTTGATATAGGTATGGATGCCTATGTGTCCAAGCCTTTCCAGGTAGATGAGCTGTTACTGAAAATGGATTCAGTGCTGGGCAATACGCCTGTGCGCAGGCCTGTAAAAACGCCTGACCAGGTTACTGTGGCATCGCCAGCCTTTAGGCCAACATTGGTAGAACAGCCAGAAGTTCCGCAGTACCAGCGCACCAATGGCAACGGTACGCCGTTTGTAATGCCGGAGTTTGTTACCGACCGTAACTTCCTGAAGCAGTTTACGGGCGGCAACCCCGAAAAAATGCAGAAATACATTACGATGTTCCTTGAAAATGCAGGTAAGCTACTCAAGAGCATGGATGAGGCATTGGCTGCCGGCGATTACCTTGCCGTAAAAATTGCAGCCCATTCGCTTAAGCCCCAATTGTCATATATGGGAGTTAAGGAGGAAATAAGCCATATATTCCTTATAGAGCAGGCAGCAGGCGCCCCTGCACATTACGATACATTGCCCGACCGTATCAGGTCGCTAAACCTTATATGTAATAAAGCATTTGAGGAGCTAAAGGATGTGGCGAACTGATGATTTTGGGCAACTGATGCCTAATTTGTATTTTTTCATGATTACTTTTACCAATTATTTGCACAACATAGTATTTTATGGCAGGAGAAAAGAACAAACAGTACGTATTCCTCGTTGATGACGAGCCGATTCAGAACGAAATGTTGAAAGATTTCCTTTCTGAGCGTTTCAGGTATGAATTCAAGACATATGAAAGTGGTGAGACGGCAATAAAGGACGCAGGCCTCAATCCTCAGGTTATTGTGCTTGATTACCACCTTAATTCGCACTTGCCCGATGCCAAGGATGGTATTGAAGTGCTGAAAATGTTTAAGGAAGCATTGCCTGATTCCAAAGTCATTATGCTTTCTGGCCAGGATAAAATAGAAGTGGCTATTGATAGCATGAAGTATGGTGCATTCGACTACGTTATTAAAGGTGAGACAGCCTTTTCCCGTATGGAGAACATCATCAACTATATTAACGAAATTACCAATGTACGTGCAGCTAATGCGCTGTATAAAAAGGTGATAGTAGGCCTTTGCATAACTTTCGCAACAGTTATAGCAGCTTCTATAATGCTGGTGCTGAAAATGAGGTAACACCGCTGGTAAGGCTGCGTTACAGGTGATGGTGGAAATGGTTTTTTATAGGCCATATAGGGGATTCATTCCGTTTAATTAAGGAAACACACAAATTGCCATGAGTAAAATTCTTACTTCTTTATTGTTTCTATCATTGGGGCTTTCAGCGGATGTAGCTTTGGCGCAAGCCAAAACAGGCGCAAAAGCCAAAGTTGCACAGGCACCCACCAAAGCAGCAAAACAGGTGAAGCAGGCACCCAAAGCGGCAGCCGATACCACAAAAAAACAAGCAATAGCGCCTGCCAAAAGCGCGAAGGCGAAGAAAACAACTGCCCATGCCAGAAAGGCAAAGGCGTGCTGCGTGAAGCAGGAGCAGGAAACAATAGAACTCGAAAATTCCAATACCAACACTGTAATAGAGATTAACAAGGGTGAAGTTTATGTAAACGGCGACCGCATATCTACGATTGAAGACCCTAAAAATGAAAGGCACAAAATAATAGTTAAGCATGCCGATGAGCAGGCAAGCCAACGCAAGCCACTGGAAAGCACTGAAACTAAGGAAGACCACCTGCGCAGGCCTATGCTGGGCGTATATTCCGACCACAATGGCGACTACGATGGTGCGCATGTAAGTTCGGTAATACGCAATAGCCCGGCCGATGATGCGGGCTTGCTTACGGGCGATGTTATTACCAAAATTAACGGCAAAGCTATTAAGGATGCGCAGGAGCTGGTGGATATTGTAAACGACCATAATGGCGGCGAAACCATAAATATTACCTACGAAAGGCAAGGCAGGGAATACCATACCGAAGCTGCCCTTGTAGAAACAACGACCTTCCGCAGGCATGAAACCTACCGCTATACTGTGCCTGACCTGCATGGCGAACGGAGGTTCCCAACGCCATTCCTGCATTCGTACATGTTCAATAACAATGACAATACATTCGAATATGCCCCGCAAATGGGCATTGAAGGGCAGGATGCAAAGAGCGGCAGGGGGGTGGTAGTACTAAAAGTAAAGAAGAATGCGCCGGCTGATATAGCTGGATTGCGCGAGGGCGATGTTATTGTGCGCCTTGACCACCACCGCACCACATCGGTTGACGATATACAGGATATATTGAATGATACCTGGCCTAACCAGAGGATAACTATTGAATTCAAGCGCGATGGTGTGGCAATGTTTGCCTATATGCGCTTTACCCGCGAAAGGGTTAAAAGGGATTTATAAGGCCAATTGCCTGAAAATATATAGGGCAGCCCAATGCGGGCTGCCCTTCTTTTTGCCTGTTTTTTAAGCGCTTACCTATTAGCTGGCAGCATCTGCAGCACCTGTAGCCCATCGCCATTTACTATACAATTGGCAAAAAACTGGTTGGTATTGCCCAGCAGCTCGTGCCTTTCTGTTGTAGAGATAGAATTATCCTGAAACAAGTTCCGCAGTTGCCAGTAGTACCATGTACAGGCTACTTCCTGGTCCATATCATTGCGGTAAAGCTGTTCGTTAATGCCCCGGTTCATATTATGGTGCAGGTAGGGTAGTAGGTAGTTGTTGCTGAATTCGAGTAACAGTTTGTAGGCGGCAGGGTAGTATTTCCTTACGCCGTTAATGAATACAGGGGTCATCACCTCAAGTGAGCGGAAGATGTATTTGAAAAAATTGCTCATTTCGCTTACAGCATTCGGCAGCACCCTTTTGCTCACATCAATATACTTTTTGTTTATGG
>CANBTK010000204.1 GCA_947372365.1 Flavipsychrobacter stenotrophus
GAAAGTTATTAGAGTCAACCCTGTGCACAATAACCCACAAATCGCAATGGGTACCTGCTACAGCTACCATTTTTTCGGTGAGCTTATTGGTTATTGACGTACCCATTGACGCGGCAACAACATCGCCCAGGCCACCAGCCAGCGTCATATCTACTATGCTGTAGCTTAAGTGTGACGAACCAGTGCTGCCGCCTATTTCTTCGAGCGAGAAAACGTAATACTGGGTAGTACTACCGCTAACAGGGGCTATTAATGCGCCCTGTGTTGCACTATTTACACCATAAGATACCACCGATGCCCCTGATGGCATAATGGCACCTGTGCGGTCATACACAGTTTTGCCATCGGTATAAAATAAAAGGGAGCCTGAACCATCAGCGACAGAGGCACAAGCTTCAAATGAATTAATACTGGTACCGATACTCACCGGCGCACCTGATGTAAAATCTAACCCTGCACCATAACCAAATGCCCAAACTTTATTTTGGGGGGTATAGTATTGGGCAAACGAACCAGATAGGGCAACAAAGAGCAAAAGCGTAACAAGAAAGAAGCGTTTCATATAGAAGGGTGTTGGGGTTAAATACATAAGAATAATTCGTAAAGATAGCAATTCATTTTAAACCAAAAAAAATTAAACACAAACCATAATACTCAGTTATAATGAAATGGGCTATCTGGGCCTATGGCCTTTACTCTGTTAAGACGCTATTTAAAACAATAACGTTGGCAATAAATGAAAAAAGGTTGTTTTGCCGGGGCAAAACAACCTTTTAGATAAAATAACAATATATATTCCTGTTACCTGAGCAAAGTAACATTACCACGCTTATTAAACAGCTTGCCCGTATTGCTTACCGCTTGCACATCATAAACATATACACCCAAAGGCTGTGGGGCACCGTTGTAGGTACCGTCCCAGCCCTGGCTGATGTCTTTTGTCTCGAAAACTATATTACCCCAGCGGTTAAATACCCTGAAATAGTTAAGCGTTGCTTCGCCGCGCTTGATTACTGAGAACGTTTTGTTGATGCCATTGCCCGGTGCAAATGCATTAGGCAATGTTAATAGAGACTCGCTGCTGATGTGTACGCTTATAGAATCAGTAGCGATACAGCCATCTGAAGTCACACCGTGTACAAAGTACTTAGTATCAACATCGGGCGACGCAACAGGGTTGGATACTGTATTGTTGCTCAGCCCGGCGAGTGGGAACCACAGGAAGCTGCTACAGTTTGTAGTAGGGCTTAGCTGAACAGTTTCACCAGGATAAAGAGTAACTGAATCGTCCAGCGAAAGCAGTGCGCCAGGGTGTACACCTACATTTACGCTCAGCGTATCGTGGCAGCCAACAGCACTGGTTACTATCAGTTTGTAATGCATAGAGCCTATTGGCTTCACCCACGGGGTGGCTGACAGGCTATCGCTCAGGTAAAGGCTTGGGTACCAGTGGTAGCCGCTACCGCCAGTGCCGGTGAGCAAGGCCGAGTCGCGAGGGCAAACGATAAAGTCTGGTGCAATACCCCCAAAATTGCCCGGCTGAACAATAACCTGTGTTGAGTCCAGCCCCTTACAGCCTGCGCTGGTACTTACTGTAAGTATATACTTTTGGCTAACACCTGCGGTAAATACCACTGTAGGCGTATTGCTAAAATCGAGCGATGTTGTTGGCGACCAGCTGTAGGCATACCCTGTATACCAGTTTGGCATAACCGATGAGTTAATGTGTATGGTATCGAACTCACACACAAAACGGTTGCCGCCTATATATACCGTAGGGTTAGGCTGTACGTCTATCATAAACGAGGTACTCAGCGTAGGGCAGCCAGCAAGGAATATGTTGACTGTGTACCTTGACGACGTATCGGGAGTAATGAGCGGGCTGGCAACATTTGACACCCCGATACCCGCAGTAGGCAGCCATTGGAAGGTGGCCGCAGGATTGGCGTGTAGTACAGCCTGCACGACTTTGCCTTTACAAATAGCCGTATCGCGGTTTACCAGGGTAAATGTATCAAATTGGATAGTCACGTGTATAGTGTCGGTGCTGGCACAGCCTGCCACGTTTACTTTGAGCCAGTAATCGCCCGTAGTAGTAGCGCTCATGGTTGGCGCGCTTGTGCCATTACTCCAGGTATAGGAAGGCGCACTATAAGTGTACAGCGATGCCAGAGTTACTGGTGCACCTGTACAATTAAATGTGTCAGGCCCCAGGTCCACCAAGGGGTAAGGCGACACCAGTATGTGTATAGAATCTGTAATGGAGCAGCCATTAAACAGGCGCAACCAGTAAGTGCCTGATGCAGATACATGTATGCTGTCACCAGTGCTGCCGGTACTCCATGTATAGGTAGTGCCTGCGGGCTGAGCTGAAGACAATACAATAGAATCGCCAATACAGAACGCCACATCAGGGCCCAGGTTCAAAGTAGGGACTGGGATAAAATTAACATGGAACGTGTCTACCACTACCGAGCAGTTAAGTATCTTAAATACCCAGTAAGTGCCCGAGGTTGTTACATTGGTGGTACTTGTGAAGCTGCCCGTATTCCACCTGTAGCTACTGAAACCAGACGGGGCGGTAAGCGTAAGCGGCGCAGTGGTAATACATTGGGAATAATAGTTTGTTGTGCCCACTGTGGTATCGGGCAAAGCAAAAGCTACATTGAAAGTATCCACTTTTACTGTGCACAGATTGGTTTTAAATACCCAGTAGGTGGCTGATGCCGATACGTTAATTGCACTTGTAACAGCGCCTGTGCTCCACCTGTAGCTACTATAGCTGCCTGACGCAGCAAGCGTAAGTGGCGCGGTAAATATGCAAGGCGAATAGGACGAGGAAAGCGCCGCTGAAGTATCGGGCGTAAGGTAATGAACATGGAAGGTATCGGCAGTAACATTATTGCAGGTATCGGCAGCCCAAACCCAGTAGTCCCCGGCTGTTGTAGCGCTGTATGTAGAACCGGTGGAACCACCTATCCAGTTATAGCCCGTAAAACCTGCAGTTGGGGTAAGCGTAATGGGGAACAGCCCTGCACATACCGTAGTATCGTGTACATGGCTTGTTGTAACAGGCGCGGGGCTTGTTACAACAAATGTATCTACTGTAAGGTGGCAGTTATTGTTTATCATGACCCAATAAGTACCAACTGCAGTTATATTAATGTTGCTGGTTGTTGCCCCGGTATTCCAGAGGTAGGTAATACCTGCGGTATCGGCGAGCAGCGGATAGCCCGATGGGCCAATGCAGGAATACACATCGTACCTGCGGATGGACGTGTCTGCCGAGCCGCTCAGGTTTATATATAAATTAGGCAAGCCCAGCGTTATGGTTGTTGACCCTGATAGCGTGACCGCAGATGTGGTATACCCACAACCCGTACCTGCAGTATTGGGGCTTGCTATACAGTCAAGCCTCGATGAGCCAGATACAGCCCTTATGTATATTTTGTTATCCGGGCCCAGTTTCAAGTCGGAGTAGGTAGCGCCAGATATAACAGTTGTCCGGGTGCCTATTATAGCTGCGGCGGTGCCTCCGCCTGCGGTAATATCGTATTGCACTTCCGGGCCCGACCATTGCTGGCAATACATCTTGGTATTATCAGGCGAGAATTCCGCACCGTATTGCTGCGTTGTACTGTCCAGTACCCTAAGGTTGGTAACAGTGCCTGTGCTGGGGCTGAAGTCGTATAATTCGGTGCCTTTTGTGCCCCCTGTAGGGTAAACCTGGCAGGCTATATGCTGCCTGTCGTCACTTGCCTTTAAAACACCTATGGTATAGCTGTTAGTGCCTGTAAACCTGCCTATGTTTGATACGATGGGCGATGCGATGCCTGATGCAGTGATGTTGTATGCCAGAAAGAGGGTAGAGTCAGCACGGTGCGTGAGCAGCCACAAGTCGCAACTGTTGCCGGCTACAATAATCATCTTTTCCGCCAGCCTGCTGGTTATTGGTGTGGATATGCTTGCCGCCACCACATCGCCAAGGCCGCCGTTCAGCGTCATATCTACTATGCAATAGGCAAGGTGGCAATAACCCGTTGAGCCAGAATATTGTTCTAACGAAAATACATAGTACTGGTTCGGGTTGCCCACTACCGGTGCAATTGCCGCCCCTTGCGTACTACTGGAAGTGCCAAATGAGACAATAGAACTGCCGCCGGGCATTACAGCCCCGGTGCGGTCCCAAACCTTAGTCCCCTCGGTATAAAACAAAAAATTGCCCGATGCATCGCAAACAGAAGCACAGCCCTCACCCGAACTCATACTTGTTGTTATGGCTGCGGGCGAACCTGAAGTAAAGTCAAGCCCGGCACCACTGCCAAATGCCCATTTTTTGTTCTGAGGGGTGCTATATTGAGCGAATGCCGCAGAAAAAGTAGCACATGCAAGTATTATGGCGAAAACGATTTTTTTCATGCTAAGTGGCTCAGGGATGATAAATTGAATAAATACTGTTGTAAATATAATAAATTTTCCAAGCTTTCCAATGGGCAGCTTAATTAACTGGCCATCTATTCTTAGATGTTGGTCCGGGATTCAACTAACACCCTATTAAGAAGACATCAAATATTACGGGTTGGTTGGCAATTGCACGAAAAAGGCTGCTTTGTGGGTACAAAGCAGCCTTTTAAATATAATTTTACTAATATAATTATGCGCCGATCATCACCTTTGGTGCTGCAGAGCGAATTTCATCGTTAGCTTGTGAGGCGTATTTTTCGAAGTTCTTCACGAACAAACCAGCTAATTCATTAGCTTTTTTGTCGTAAGCTTCTTTATCAGCCCATGTGTTACGTGGGGTAAGGATTTCAGATGGTACACCTGGAACAGTTGCTGGCATCAGCATACCGAAAACTGGGTGCGCTGCATACTCAACGTTATCTAACTGGCCGTTCATAGCAGCAGTAATCATAGCGCGGGTATAGCTCAGCTTCATACGGCTACCTGTGCCATAAGCGCCACCGCTCCAGCCTGTGTTGATCAACCAAACGTTTACGTTCTTGTCGTCATCCAGCTTTTTGCCTAACAACTCAGCATACTTGGTTGGGTGTAATGGTAAGAATACACGGCCAAAGCAAGCAGAGAATGTAGTCTGTGGTTCAGTAACACCAACCTCGGTACCCGCAACTTTAGCGGTATAACCACTGATGAAGTGGTACATAGCCTGAGCCTTGGTTAACTTAGAAATAGGAGGCAGGATACCGAATGCATCGCAGGTAAGGAAGAATACATTCTTCGGCTGGCCGCCATAAGATGGTTCTTTTGCATTGCTGATGAAATCGAT
>CANBTK010000205.1 GCA_947372365.1 Flavipsychrobacter stenotrophus
ACTATCTGTATTGATTCTGTGGCAACACTTTATACAACAGGCACTGGCGGCGCATGGGGCGCACAAAATGGCAATGCAACAGTGGATGCTGGTATAATAACCGGGAAATTTAAGGGATTGGATACTATCAGCTATTCAGTTACCAATAGCTGCGGCCTTTCTAAAGCCATTAAGTTCTTATCAGTTGATTCCTGCGCAGAACCACTGCCGGTAATAAAAGAAGGCATTGCCGATTTCTACCCGAACCCTACCAGCGAATCGGTAACCATAAGCCAGCCACACCCCGGCGACTTTGACCAGTTCGCTATCACCACAGCAAGCGGCGCACTGGTCATCAGTGGTAGCCTGCAACCACAAAAAACCGAGGTTTCTTTGAGGGCACTTCCGGAGGGCATCTACTTTATACGGGTAACTGGCCAGCACCATGCATGGGCGGAAAGGATAGTTAAATATTAAGGGACACTACCCCAAAAAAGGATATACTAAAAAGCAGCGCTGCCGGTAGGTAGCGCTGCTTTTTATTTGCACCCCATTAGCCCAATTTTGCACTTGGGTGCTGATAGTTTGCCAATAATTTGTGGCCTTGCTGCCCTTACAAATCCCATCATATTTTGTATGTTTATGCGTAAATACCTTATGATGTTCAAATACTTATCCTTTATACCTTTCTTTTTATCGGCTCAGTTTGCTGTGGCACAAAACTCACTGGCTACTGACTACACGGCCAACTTGCCTGCAATGGACGAAGTTGTAGCCGAAAGCCCTGCAGCGGATGGTACACCGGCAGTGTTACCGTCAACACTAATGCCACTTGCACCATTTGGTGGTGGCAGCGGCGGTAATAGCGACAAGAACTTCTGCATTGGCATAAATGTAGGCATGGATAATATGGCCGCTCAGTTTGGTAACTATTCTGCCACAGGCACTGGTTTTGGGCACCAATACTCCGCGGGGTTGGCCATACAAAGGGAAGGTAAAACCGATGGGCACCAGAATGCAATATCTATAATGCTCAGTTATACCATCATGCAAGCTAAGATGGAGTACACCGATAAAACGAACAACACCATAAAGCCCGACTATAAAATGTATGGCCTTGGGCTGCCGGTATCCTACACTGGCATAGCTAACGGGCGCTCCGCTGTTGGCTTTTTCTACCAGGCAGGCATTGATTTTGAATACCTTTCCAAGGTCTATGACACCAAGCAGGATGTTTCCAAAAACTTCAACAAATTCCTGGTGGCTCCATTCGCTAGCTTTGGCATAGCATTCCGAAATGAAATATCCAGCGGCGAGTTCAAATCAGAGCATATTATGCTAGGCCCGTTTATTTCGTACGATGTTAACAACCTAACGTCGGTTAGCGGCAATTCGCTCAGCAATTACACCTTTGGGCTTCGGTTGTATGTTATGCAGGTAGACTAAGGGCCCCAGCACCATTTACCTCATAAACGGCGGGTGGTTCATCAACTCTATAAAAACCCTTAATGATTCCGGCTTCAGGATTAGTGTAAAAGCTATGCCGTAAAGCGCACCCCAGAGGTGTACGCCATGGGCTATTTTTTCCCCGCTTTTCGTTGACATGTAGTAGGAGTAAATGAGGTAGCCTACTGCATAGAGTATGAAGTAAAGCGGAAAGATAAATTTTATATATACCACACCCCACGGCTCAAACAGCACCAGTGCAAATACTACTGCCGATACCGCCCCGCTGGCACCGCATGCGCGGTACTCAGGGTTATCTTTTTCCTTGCGGTAGTCATGCAGGGCTGATACCGCAAGGGCTGAGCTGTAGAATAACATGTATTCCGTCTGCGAGAAAATATGCTGTTCCAGCTGGCTGCCGAAAAAGTACAGGGTGAGCATATTAAACGCCAGATGCCCTATATCAGCATGCACAAAACCTACAGATATGAACCTGAAGTAGCCTCCCTTGTTATGGTGCATTTCATATGGGGCCAGGCACAGTTTGCCAAAAAGCTCCTGATCTTTAAACGCCGGTAGCGAAATGATAGCAGTAAGGGCAATAATGCCGATTGTCAACATGTTTTAAGCAGGGTTTGTTGTGTCGTGCCCTTCAGGCGTTGTATCGGTTGTTTCATGGGTAAGGGTTGGTGCAATCTGTGGCACCGGGCTAGCTTCATCCGGCTGAGGTGCTGCCTCCTTTTTCTTCCTTGTAAACAACCCGGCAATCTTCTTCCTGAAAGCTGCAAAACCGCCCATCATGGCTATCATAATGAGCTTTATATTTTTGAGCAGCAAAATAATGAGGCCCGTCTTGGCTATCAGCTTGCCGGCTATCAGGCCTCCTATTGTATAGGCAGCCACCTTATCTATCGATGGGTTGAAATCAGAATATTTGTTGCCTTCGCCAAATTTTGCAATATTCAGTACATCGGCAATATGGTTGTTTATTTCGCCAAGCTGGTCAACTGTACCTACGGCATTGAGGCTCAGTATGCCTTTGCGCCCCAGTATCCTCACATCATAATTAAGGGTAAGCGGGCCCTGTTTATCGCCAAACCGCAATGACTTTGCCCAGTGCAGTATCTTCCTTTCCTTGTCGTAGAAAGGCTTTTGCGCCCAGTTAATGAAGTGTATAGCTTCGTAACCCTGCTTGGCCCGTTCTTCATTAATCTCTTCCTCGTCTTTCTGCATCTCCTTCAGCATGTCGTCATAGTTAATCTTGTCGGCATCCTCGTCTTTAACATAGCCATCCTCATCATACGAAACAACAAAAGCCCATGTGTTATCGCTTGCCAGTTTATAATCGGCCTTTACAACCATCCCTAAAATATCATTGCGGCCCGGATTGCCCCACAGGTCGTGTATAATCATATTGGCTTTATCCTGTGGTATGAATTTGTAGCCGGTGGGTATATCCAGGCTGGCAATTTCCTTAAGGGCCACTTTCCCGGTTTGGTACTTTATTGTTGCCTCAATGGAATCATAGTATTGCTTAATGCGCTCCTGGCGTGAGTCTTCGGTGGTATCAATTGCCTGAGCCAGCAATTTTGCAGGGGACAAAAATGTAAAAAATGCCAAGGCTATGGCAAGGGCGGCAAGGGTATTTTTCATACTTTTTCGGGGGGTGTTGGTTAAAAAAGTTCAAATATAACAGTTAGAATGAATCCATAAAATATTTTGGCATATTTTTCCCTATTCGCCATACATTATATACGTAAATGAACGTTTTTGTGACTAAATTAGCTTCATACCCACTTTGAAAAGCCAGAAATATGCAGGCGTGGCTGCAATTATACCTATCAAAAAAAGCCACACCAGCAGCTTATAATCCAACGCACACTTCAGATGGCCCTTCTGCATCTTTGCTAACATTTAAAAAACGCCCAAACGGTTGAATTTGTGATATAAATGATATAAATTGCACATTCAAGTAATTTAAAACACCTGCGAAAAATTTCATTTTATTAAAATGAGGTTTTTTCAGATGGTATTGTATTCCAAGTACTGAAGACAAACTAACAAAGAATGAAGAAACTTTACTTACTCCTCATGCTGTCATGCCTGAGTTTCATGGGTAACGCGCAAACCGCAGCATCGTACAATTTTACCGCAACAACGGGGGCTTTCAACACGATAACGGGTACAGGAACGGCGACCACCGCAATCAGTGCCGATGATGTTACCCAAACTGGTATACCAATAGGTTTTACCTTCAGGTATTGCGGAACGAATTATACAGGGTTGTCAGTGTCTTCAAATGGCTGGATATCGCTTGCGAATGCCGGCACAACGGGATTTTCAAGCTATTACAATGATATATCTTCTGTCACTTCCATAGGCTCGGGCACTGGCCTTCTATTGCCATTCTGGGATGACTTGTGGGGCACCGGGCATACTGCCTATTACCAAACATCGGGCATAGCACCCTACCGTACCTTCACATTTGAGTGGAGCAACTGGGCACTTTACCTTGATGTCGTGCATTTTGCCAACTTCCAGGTAATATTATACGAAACCACTAACCAGATAGATTATGTTTATGGCACCAGCTCTTACCCAAGCCGTACTGCTTCCATTGGCATAGCCAACAGCCCTTCTGATTACCAATCGCTTAATACAGGCGGTTCATCGCCTACCCCATCATCATCTACGTTTACTACCGCCATCTCCACATTGCCTGCCAACGGGCAGATTTACAGGTGGAACCCACCAGCTACTGCCTGCTCCGGCACTCCATCGGCAGGCGTTGCAGTGGCAACCCCGGGCAGCGCGTGCGGCTCTTCCACCATAGGCCTAAGCCTTACCGGCTACACCCTTTTAAGCGGCGTTACTTACCAATGGCAAAAATCGGCCGATAATGCAACATGGAGCAATATAACCGGCGCAACCAACCTCTACGCCAGTACTACCGAATCGGCAGCTACTTATTTCCGCTGCAATGTTACCTGCACGGCCAGTTCTACAACAAGCCCATCTACAAGCATTCTTGTACCTTACACATCAGGCTGTTACTGCACCCCCAGTTATTCCAGCGCTTATGTGTCCTGCGATTCTTTAGGTATCTCTATTACAGGTTTATCCATCAATGGCACTGCCAGTACATCAATAAACGATATTGCCCATTGCTCCGGTACAGGCTACTCTAACCGTACATCGCTTGGCGTTTCATTGTTTGAAGGCGCAACCTATACTGCTACCATCAACGGGTCTTCAACATATGGCATGAACGCGCAGGCGTGGATAGATTTCAATGATGACTTCACCTTCCAAACCAGCGAAAGCGTGGGTGGTTTGAATAACTACTTTGCATCAGGCACATTCTCTTTAGCTATCCCATCTGGCTCAGCCCTTGGCACACACAGGATGAGGGTAGTAACTACCGACAATGCATCAGGCCATTCTTATGCTTCTATGAGCCCATGCGCCACGGGCTATGCACTAGGCGATGCACGCGATTATTCAGTAACTATTTACCCTGTTTGTGCGGGAACGCCAACTGCAGGCACAGTACATACCAGTGCTTCGCCAGTGTGTACTGCAGCATCTTTTACGGTAAGCATCACTGGTTATACCATTGCCTCCGGCATTAGTTTCCAATGGCAGACATCGCCCGATGACGCCACCTGGACCGACGTTTCCGGCGCCACTAACACCAGCTATACTACTACCGAAAGCGGCAATACTTATTACCGGTGCCAGGCTACCTGTGCTGTAAGCAGTATAACTACACCCTCGGCAAGTATTTTAGTTACCTTCTTAAGCTCGTGCTATTGCACTCCGTCTTATACATCGGCCAGCGCTGCATGTACTGC
>CANBTK010000206.1 GCA_947372365.1 Flavipsychrobacter stenotrophus
GAACCGGCTTTATTTGCAAATGCTACTTCTGCTATTTAAACATTTTTAATAGTGTGCCTGCAAACCAATGCTCATCCATCTTTACTAAGCCATCAACACCTTTGCTTGCCTGGCTGGCGAACTTCTGTATGCTATTAATCGTATCAATAAATTGTTTCGCATCTTTATCGCCTTTGCCTGCATCAATATCTTTGAGCTGGTTGAGGGCATTAAGTATTGGCTCTACTTCCCTGCGCTTGCGCTCTTTTATAATGCGCATGGCTACTACCCAGATATCTTTTTCGGCAGAGAAAAACTCTTTGCGCTCGCCGGGCTTCAGCACCTTTTCTACAATACCCCAGTCCATCAGCTCCCGCACATTCATGTTGGTATTGCCTCGGCTTATCTTAAGCCCGCTCATAATTTCATCGGCACTCATGGGCTCGGGCGATACCAGCAGCAACGCATGTATTTGCGCCATTGTACGGTTTATTCCCCACTGTGTACCCAGTACACCCCAATTCTGAATAAACTGCTGTTTTGCCTCGTCCAGTTTCATAACACAAAGATAGAAATGGATTTCCGAACTTTCAAAATTTTCTGAAAGATAATTTCAAAGTTGGTGGTGAGCAGTCGTCTTTAGGCCGGTCAACGTTAGCATAAAAAGACTGCCTTTGCGAGCGTGGTGAAGGAAGCTCACTGGGCTATGTGTAAAATAAAACCTTATTCCGGGTTCTTATGGTTGTAAGATTGCTTCTGCGAAGGGCCTCGCAACGGCCGTTAAGAAAAGCGGCGCCGGACTGATGGGCAACCCAGCGCCGCTTTACAATTGCCTTTTACTAATTAATTACCACTATCACGCCCGTTTCTATCCTGAAGCGGGTATTGACCAGGCCGCTTACATAGTGCTGGGCAATAGGTTCGTAACAGGTGAGCTGCAAGCCTAGCTTTTTGTAATAAGCCTGGGCACCCTGCGATGCATATAGCTGCCAGCCGCCACCATCTTCATCGGTTATGCCAGCGGCATAGTTGGTATAGTCTTTTGCTGCGTGGCCATAACGTACTCCAAGCTGCGGCAGTAGCATGAATTTGCCTTTCTGTAACTGGTAGAAGCCTAAACAGCCTACGCTGAGCCTATTACCAAATTTGTACGATTCTTTATTAGCAGTGGTAGCTGTGTAACTCGCATCCACATTAAGCCCTATGGAGTTATGCCTTATGGTATAATTTGCATTGCCTAGTATATCCCATGAGTGGGTACCAGGCTGTATATTGGGTAAACCTTCTTCGGTTGCGCCAGACTGCGGGTCGTACTTGCCCGTAGGCAGCTTTAGCCCCACCCCACCTATAAGGCTATGGTGCCAGGGGCAGCCATCTTTATTGAGTATTTTATAATTGACGATTACGGAAGCATCGCCAAGCCCCTGGATTGTGGCTAATGGCTGGCCGTCCTGATGCTGCGTATTAATGGTGTAAGGCACAAACGCCATTACCTGTAGCGCCTTGTTAATGTTTACCCTACCCCACACCTGCATGGTTTGGTAATTTTCGTAAGTGGTACCGGGCATTATGTTGCCCATTTCTTCCGTATGCTGCGTGCTAAAGCTCCTGTAGAGGTATTGGAAGCCGACAAAATTAGTATTGGTTTGTGGCAGTAACCCCATGTATTGGTTGCTTGCAGAACAGCCGCACGCATTGCATGCCAGCACCGTATTGGTATGCGCCGCTGCGGTTAGCAGCAGGCAATAAAATATCTTTTTCATTACTGAGTGAGTTTGATTGGTTGAAAATGTAATTGTTGCAGGGCGCTATAGGCACCGCAGTGTAATGGCACCGCCACCTTGTTAAAGGGGAGCATGCGATGTATCTCGCCGTTACGGACAAGAGCATTATGTTAAGAGATAGCACTGATGGGCTACATGTTTATAGATAGGCACTAATAGTGCTGCGTAACGCATGCTACTTGCCCATAAATTGGGGCTTATAAACACGGCACTTCCGGTAACGGATAAAGCTGCCCTATTTCTATAAATACGTGATGCCTTCAGCATCATAACATATAACTAACACTAAATGAGGGCATTGCCCCTAAGCTATGTAAGTGTGCTGTTGTGGTGGGTGAAATACTGAAATGGTATGCAGGAAACTATAGCCGCCAATCTGTGAGGCAAGGTGTTCTATTGCATTGTTATAACTCGAGATGTGCGGGGCTAAATGTGCGGGTAAAATATACACAGCACACTCTTCATGCACGGCTTTTGAATTGCCTTGTTTGGTGGGTGTGCCACTATCAGGGCCTATCTTCTTCATCTGCTTTTGCAGGTAGCACTTACCGCAACAGTTGAGCTTTGGCTTACCTTTATTAACGCAATATTTAGCTGTAACGTAGGCTTTGTTTTGCTGGTACCAGGCCACCAACCCTATCTGGAACAGGGAATGGCTGAAGAGGCTCAGGATAATTAATATGGCGGTTACTTTCCTCAATGCAAAAAACAAAATTCCCGCAGCTTGTGCCTGTGCAATTACGGGTGCCCAAAATTACACCTTCTGCTGGTAACATGTCGTTTTTTTTCTGAAGCTGCATAGTTGCTTACCAATCCTGTATTGTATTGCGCATTGTTGCAGCGCCTGTAGTTGTTATGACGCTGGTCATCATTATTCCGTAAAAAAGGCTGGACCTTTGTAAGCTAATTTAATGGTTTCCAATTGAAATGCAAATGAACTCGATGCACACTTTCCATATCCCCGTATTGGGGCTTAGCTATTCTATCGACACACCTGCAAAAGTGGCGCGCTATGGCATTTCATCGGTGGTTTCTATTATAGAGGACGGGCTGGTTGAAAAGATGCGGGCCTACCATTGTTTTAAAAACGGATACCCTTATACCGCAATAACCGTCAAGGATGAAGACTACCGTGCTAAAAGGATTACTGCTTACCTGAACCTGCTACAGGAAATTGTAGAAAGCCAGCTGGCTGAGATGAAAACGATGCCTTTTGAGGAAGGCAACGATTTGTATAAGTATTTTGATTTACTGCCTGAAAGTGTAGCGGCAGCCAGGCAATTCAGGCGCATGCTGTTGTTGCCGGATGGCGATAATAAAACAAGGCTGCAGGAAGCACTAAGGGAAACCCTTGTAGCTGGCGCCATTGATGTAAATATTATGGCTAAGGTAGACAACCTCAATTTTTCGGCCGACGGGCAGCCGTTGCCCGCCGAATACTCTGACGCGCTATCTGCATTTCGTGGGTTTGCCAATAGTGCCTTGCATTCTTCGGTGGTGCTATCGGCGGGCTACAACCCAAGGCTGTATAGCTATGTAGAAAATTTCGGCGACTTTTTCCCTGATGAGAATGGTTCGTTAAAGAAGAAAATTACTTTAAAGGTAAGCGACTACAGGTCAGCCCTTATACAGGGAAAATTAATGGCGAAGAAGGGCATCTGGATTTCGGAATTCAGGATTGAATCGGGGCTTAACTGCGGCGGGCATGCGTTCGCAACCGATGGCTTGCTACTGGGGCCTATACTGGAAGAGTTTAAACATAAGAGGGCGGAGCTGGCCAATGAGCTGCTGGAACTATGCAACAGGGCTAATGCCGAAAAAAGCAGGCCTGTATTTGGCCAATTGCCTGAGATGCGCATAACGGTGCAGGGTGGGCTGGGAACAGCTAATGAAGATGAGTTTTTACGGGAATATTACGAGCTTGACGGCACTGGCTGGGGCAGCCCCTTCCTGCTTGTACCTGAGGCGACTAATGTTGATAAAGGGACATTGCTGCAACTGGCTACGGCTGAGAAGGCAGATTACTACCTGAGCAATGCGTCGCCGCTAGGGGTGCCGTTTAATAACTTCAGGAAGAGCACAGGGGAGCAACAGCGGGTTGCGAGGGTAGAAAAGGGGCGGCCAGGCAGCCCATGCTATAAGAAATTCCTGGCTTCGAGTACTGAGTTTACGGCCCACCCTATTTGCACCGCTTCGCGCCAATACCAGGATTTAAAAATAAACCAACTCAAGGAAAAGAACTTACCGGAGCGCGAATACCAGGCCGAACTGAATACCATTGTGGAAAAGGACTGCCTGTGCGAGGGGCTTTCGGCCGCTGTGCTGCTAAAGGATAACATACCGGCTTCGCATAACCTCACTGCGGTTACAATATGCCCGGGGCCTAACCTGGCTTATTTTTCAGGTATATTTTCGCTTAAGGACATGGTGGGGCATATTTATGGGAGGAAGAGCATCCTTAATGGTTTGCATAGGCCTAATATGTTTGTTAATGAGCTGACGCTTTATGTTGACTACCTGAAAAAGGAAGTGGACCGTTGCGGCGAGCTTGCCAACAAAAAACAACAGAGCTTCTTCAATACCTTCCGTACTAACCTGGTTAGTGGCATTAACTACTACAAAACCCTTGCCCCTAAACTGCGGAAGGAAACACAACAGTATATTGATACTATGCTGGAGGAGCTGAACAACTACCAAAATACACTGAACAGTATGCTTTTTACACCTGTTCCTGCAGCACCGGCTACAGAGGTGCATTATGCACTTTAAACAAATTGGAAAGTATTTTTGTAAAGGCAGTTATATTTTCTCAAAATAGCTATATTTGCACCCCATGCGGGGAATTAGCTCAGCTGGCTAGAGCGCTTGCATGGCATGCAAGAGGTCACCGGTTCGACTCCGGTATTCTCCACTATCCGGAAAGGAAGGCGAAATAAATCTCGCCTTCCTTTCTTCTTTTCTCCGAAAGCCTTGCCTGTATTGGCTATTATGATTAGAACATTATCATCAGACGCGGTTCGATAGACGCCGTTTTCATAAACCAACTTTTCAGGGAAGGCGGAACTGGGAAAATGCCGTTTTGCCTCCAAAGTAGCGCAGTTTGAAACCCGGCAGCCAGTTCGATTTTCTTTTCTACCAGCACAGCACTTTCAACAGACCCCAAAATGAAAAGAGGCCGTCTCAAAACTTTATTGACGGCCTCCCAAAGCTGAAAATTGACTATTTTAATTAGCGCGGTAAAAAGTAACCTGCAGCCCTTCAACAGTGTTGTGAACAGTGCTGTAACCAAGTGCCATTTGAATCATAGGGTAACCTGGGTAGTTGGTGAGTCCGGCGCCGCCAATGAAGAAATTCGGATCACTATGGCTGCCGACCAATGCAAGATTCGTAGCAGGGCCAATGTTGCTTTGAAAATGATAGTAAATGCTTACCGGTACAGTTGTTGGTCCAACAGTAATAGTGCCCGATGCCTGGCCATTTGAATCGTCGGCCGACGAGATTACTAATGTTGCG
>CANBTK010000207.1 GCA_947372365.1 Flavipsychrobacter stenotrophus
AAAGATTTAAACCGGCAACGTGATAAAACGTGAACATCAAATAAGTATTTTTGCCCCCGCCTATGTGCCTGCACGGTAAATTTATTTCAAAATTCTCATCATTGCATTGCTTTACCCTGTGTATCGCAATGATTTTTATGTTCTTTATAACAAATAAGGCTTCAGCACAAGAAAAAAGCCAAAATATAAGGGAAAGTAAAATACAAAAAGACAGTATCGGACTGAAAAGCGGTAGCGACACCGTCAAAACTTCAAAATCAGATTCTGCGAAGAAAAATAACCTTGAAGCTACCCTGGGCATTAAGATATCAAAAGACGCACTTTCATCCGTCGTTAAAGCTGACGCGCAGGATTCCGCAGTTTTAGATATGCAGGTGAACCAATCATTCCTGTACGGGAAAACACAGGTAACCTATGAGGATATACAGATAAACTCCGGGCAGGTAATATTTAACCAAGGGACCAATGTTGTAACAGCCGCCCCCCCCTTGCCCGAAGCCGCTAAGGATACCAGCATAGCCAAAAGGGGCACGTTTAAGCAAGGAAGCGAAAAATTCACTTTCGATTCTGTGCAATATAACTTTAAGAGCAAAAGGGCTATTGTGCGCAATGTACAAACGCAATATGGCGAAGGGTATATGCACAGCGAGCAAATCAAGCGCAACCCGGACCAGGTAATTTATGGCTCACACAGCATCTACACCACTTGCGCGCTTGATACGCCGCACTTTGGTATTTATGCCGGTAAAATAAAAGTGGTGCCTAATAAACTCATCGTTTCAGGCCCGGCAAACATTAATATAATGGGCGTGCCCACCCCTATCTTCCTGCCCTTTGCGCTATTCCCTATTTCGCAGAAACAGAAATCGGGCTTTGTGATACCTACTTATACTATTGAGGAATCGCGTGGGCTGGGCCTGCTGAATGGTGGCTACTATTTTTACCTGAATGACAATGTGGACCTGCTGGCCCAAACCAATTTCTATACTAAGGGTAGCTATGCGGTGAGCGGAGTAAGCAATTATTCAAACATATACCATTACCACGGCGGGGTTAATGTCAGCTACGCCTTTAATAAAACAGGGGAATCGTTTGAACCGGGAGCAAGTGTAAAAAAGGACTTTATCGTAAACTGGCGCCATTCCAGCGATGCCAAATCTGTGCCGGGGCAAACATTTAACGCATCGGTTCAGTTAGGTACGTCTTCTTTTTACTCCAACAACAGTTACGACCCCAACCAGATATTGCAGAACCAATACCAGTCTAACATTACGTACAGTAAAAACTGGCAGGGAAAGCCATTTGGCTTAACCATAAGTGCACTGCATAGCCAGAACACGGGCACCAAGCAAATTAATGTAACCCTGCCTCAGGTCAATTTCCACGTTACCCAGTTTAACCCGTTTGTAAGCAAGCGGAGCATCGGCAGCCATTGGTACGACAAAGTAACATCCAGCTACAACGTGGATATGATGAATAAAACCACCTTCTACGATAGTACTTTCAATATCAACAACCTATCGGCACGCGACTTCCAGAGTGGCATACACCACAGTGTACCTGTAAGTGCAAGCTATACCGTGCTCAGGTACATTAATATGTCATTTGGCATTAACTATAACGAATATTGGCTTACGCGGAAAATAATACAGGGGTATAACGATGGCGACCATAGGATAGACAGCACTATAAAAGATGGCTTTTTCGCCGAAAGGGATTTCAATACCAGCGTTAACCTGTCCACCCGCATATACGGGATGAAGGTTTTCAAGCACGGCAGCCTGCGTGGCATAAGGCACGTAATTACCCCCAATGTAGGTATATCGTACCATCCCGATTTTGCCGCATCGCCCTTTAACTATTACTACCAGGCACGGCTCGATTCCACTGACAGGCTAACACAACTATCGCCTTACTTTAACCCGACTGGAGGGTCGCCCGCAGCAGGCAAAGTGGGTGCCATTAATTTCGGGCTGAATAATAACCTGCAGATTAAAGTAAAATCGGGGAAAGACACCGCTACTGGCACCAGGAACGTAACATTAATTGACGGGCTGAGTTTTAACTCATCTTACAATGCCGCTGTTGACTCCTTCCAGTGGAGCGCAATTGGGGTTGCATTCCGCACTAATATTTTAGATAAGATCAACATTACGTCCAGTGCCTCGTTTGACCCTTATGCTATTGACTATAATACAGGCAAGCGCATAAAAACAACCATTTTCGACCAGGGCGGCGGGCTGGGCAGGTTTACCAGGGCTAACCTTTCAGCGGGTGCCAACTTCCACTCTAAAAGCAAGAAAGGCCCGGGCAGCCCAACCAATAGCGAAGAATATACCCGCATTATGCGCAATGCCGCCTATAACGAGTATGTAGATTTCAATATACCATGGAGCGTAAACCTGAGCTACACCATGGACGCAGCCAACAACTATTCATACTATGGCAAAAAAGACACGATTGTTATTACCCATAACGCAACGGTAGCGGGCGAATTGCAGGTTACCCAGCGCTGGAAGGTATCAGTAAACAGTGGTTACAACTTCACCCAGAAACAGCTTACCCTTACCTCAATCGATGTTTTCCGCGACTTGCACTGCTGGGCTATGCACCTGCAAACCTACCCCTTCGGCCCACGCAAAAGCTTCAACTTCACCCTCAACGTAAAAGCGGCTGTACTACAGGACTTAAAGATTATGCGCCGCAGGGATTACAGGGATACGCCGCTGTAGTTTATCTGAACAGTGATTTTAATGTGCTTTTTGGGAGTATGATGATGGATAGCCAAACACAGCACCATTGAGCCAGTCAGCAATTGAGCAATTAAACACTACGATTTACCCATCACATAGATATTCTCCATAGTAGGCGACGGCACCCCACCCTCTTTTTCGAGGGATATGGCGAACGCTTCGCCACGGGCTACTGGCTTGCCTACTTTTTGAATGAGTGAGGTGTTGGCTATATTATTGGGTAATACGCCCATATCTACTGGTTTGCCATCCTGCATTACCCAAAGCTGGTACTGCATGCCTGCTGGCGGCTGCGGCAACCCATCAACCATCACATAGGCTTCTGCTTTATCCTTGCTCCAGTATAGGGTGGCTGCCATTGGGTGGCCTTTAAGCACGGTATGCATCACTATGGTCTGCATATCATTGTCTGCCATCATGGTTTTACCCTTGGTATAGTTGTCCACTACAGCTACAAGTTTCTGCTGCTGCGCCTGCATAGAGTCCAGCTTGCTGTTCATTGCAAAACTTTCCTTTTTCTGCAGGCTGTTCTGGTACCAGAAAATAGTATTTAATGCCATGCTGCCAATGAGCGCAGCCCATACGGCAGCCCTGCTAAAACGTGTATGGCGCATATCGGGCGACAAAGGCAGCACTCGCCCCGCAGGCCTCGCTTCCGCCACATCATTGCCTGCACCAGCATTACTAGTGGCTGGCTGGGTTTGTATTGTGTTCCATATTTTATCCTGCAAGCCGGCAGGAGGCGGCACAGATTCCGAAATTGCCAATTGAAGCATTGCCTCTTCTATAGCGGCTGCTTCTTTAGCAAGTTCGGGGTAGCGGGCAATATCCGCCTGTACCTTCGCCATCTCCCCTTCCGGGAGTATGCCGAGTACAAAAGCTTCTAAATTGCCCGATTCTATGTATTCCTTTATGTCCACTTCTTTATATAAGTTTCCTGCTTAATTATTAAACTCCTCCCGTAATTGTTGCATAGCGCTTCTCAGGCGTGTCTTAACGGTACCCAATGGTACTTTTAATGCCTCTGAAACCTCACTGAGCGTATAACCTTTAAAATAAGCCAGGTCAACAATCACAGCATATTCAGGCCGCAACTCCGCTACTATCTTCCTTAGCCCAATCGTATCGGTTGCCTGCTCCGTCCGCATCACATTACCTGTATTACTTACGTCATCTTCACCCGTTTGGATTTTACCTTTCATAATTTCCCCTTTCGACCTCAGCTTGTCTATTGCTGTGTTGCGTGCCAGGTTCATCATCCAGGTATACAACCTGCCTTTACCAGGCTCGTACTTGCCTATGTTATTCCATATTTTCACGAACGCCTCCTGCAATACATCATTAGCGGTATGCTCGTCAAAAACGACCTTATTGATAACACTATACAAAACCCCTGAATAGTTTTTGTACAGATAGTTGAAAGCATCCTTGCTCTGCTGTTTCAGCAGCAGTACAAGTTCCTCTTCGCTATATGTTGTCGCTGTTGCCAATGGTAGTTTTTGGTAATCAAATATATGGTAATATCGTTAAAATTGCAGCTATTCACACGATTACCCTGCCCATGAGCCGGGTATCCGTAAACTAACCGCCCCAATGAGCGGCTATTTGTGGAAAATCATCCGGTAGTCCACCTTCACCTTGCCGTTGCTTATATCGTCAAGCTTCTTTTTAATAAGCCTCTTTTTCAGCAATGGCAGGTAGTCAATAAAAAGCTTGCCTTCTATATGGTCATACTCATGCTGTATAACGCGTGCAGTAATACCATGAAATTCGCCTTCCTGCTCTACAAAATTCTCGTCAAGGTATTTTATGCGCAGCAGTTTATGGCGCTGTATATCCTCCCTCACTTTGGGTATGCTTAGGCAGCCTTCATTATAAGCCCATTTGTCGCCCCACTCATCTACCATATGGGCATTGATGAATACCTGCTTAATAGGTTTTTCGTTGGGGTATTTTGCCCTGTCCTCATCTTCAAAATCCTCAACAATCTGTTCAGTATCTACTATAAATAAACGGATGGGTTTATTTATCTGGGGTGCGGCAAGCCCAACCCCGTTGCTGTTATAAACTGTATCCCACATATCCGCAAGCAGCTTTTCAAGCCCTGGGTATTCTGGGGTTATATCATCGCAAACCTTTCTTAAAACAGGATGGCCGTACGCCACAACCGGTAAAATCATGTAATAAATATAATAATTAAGTGCCGCAAGTTACGTAATTTAGGAATAAGGAGGGCGCAAAAGCGTAGAACCCACGCCGCTTGCGGCATAATAAAGCCGCGCATTACAAAAAAGTCATTTTTTTTTGCTTAATTCGCAGCAAATCAACTCAGTCAATTGGCAACTGGTAAAATCATCATTATAACAGCCCCGTCGGGCTCAGGTAAAACAACTTTGGTAAAAAGGCTGTTGGAAAATTGCCCCGCCCTTAGTTTCTCTATTTCTGCATGTACCAGGCAGCCCAGGCCGGGCGAGGTGCATGG
>CANBTK010000208.1 GCA_947372365.1 Flavipsychrobacter stenotrophus
ATTATGATTTGCTCTTGTATTGGATTAATATGAGTTCTCCGGAGAAGCCAATATTTGGAGATTGTTTTAGAGCAGAATACGAAAACCCCAATGCTGACTATGTTATATTTGCAGAACATTTGGGAGGAGATAAGGGCATTCTATTTTTGCATGGCGCTCTCCATTTATACTTTGCAAATGGTGAAATAAAAAAGCACTGTTGGTCTAGAACTCATCGTCCGTTAATTGAGTTAATTAGAGAAGGACTTGAAAATAAAAAATATCCGTTATTTGTTGCCGAAGGGTTAGCCGAAAAAAAATTGGAACAAATCAATTCGAATGCCTATTTAGCTTATTGCCTTGGAAAATTAGGTCGCATAACTAACCGATTAGTAGTTTTTGGGAACACACTTGGAAATAGCGATAGACACATTGCGGAAGTTATTGCAGACAATCTGGATTTAAAGGAGCTATATGTTGGGATATTTGGGGATTTGTCATCTCCTACAAATCAAGAGACATTTGCAACTTGTAGAATGATTGCAGAAAGAAGAGATTCAATTAATAGAAACTTCAAGAAGCCAAAACTACTTCAAATTAGTTTTTACGAAAGTAATAGTGTTAACATTTGGAATTAATATTAGAAACCATTGTTGTCCGACAAAAATAACTTACACGAGGTCAAGAAGCAATATTGGCAATGCTTTTGCCGCATTTCGCATTGGCTGGGCCTGCGTTGCTGGTTGACTTAATCGCGTCTCCATTACTTTCTTTTTTCCTGGCGAAAAAGAAAGTAACAAAGAAAAACGCCACTTTTAGCCATCGCTCCGCAGCTAAAAGGAGCCCTGCGGCGTGCTTTGTTGAAGCTTGTTACTCAATACGTCCGCTTTTGCGGCGGCTGTCATCCGTTTTTAAGCCCTCGGCTAAAAAACGAACCCATGATTTTTTAGTCTGACAATAGTTGTTACAAATAAAAAAAGGCGCAATCCCTTGCGCCTTTAAAATATCGTACTCATTGTTTCAATAAAATTACACCGCAAAAAATAAGATGAAGATTGATTTTGTTGGGGTAGGAAATCAGGGGTAGGTATATGGTTTGATGCCACTTGCCTATCTATACAAAAAGAATACGTCCTGATGCTTGTTGGTCAGAAGGCCAACAAGTCCGTAACACTTGAGACAATCTGGAACTAATGTTATTTAATAACTAGCATCTTTTGCGTAGCCGAAACTGCGCCATCGACTAGAATATTGTAGTAATACATCCCTGCTGGTAATTGTGTATTATCTAGCATAATAAAGCCAAAACGATTGTCAACTGTACAAGATTTTATTCTTTGGCCAAGATTATTATAAATTACAAGGTTTCGCGAATTAACGCCTTCGGGTAAGGTAAAAGTGATCTTAACTTGGTCTTTTGAAGGGTTTGGCATAGGGGTGGAGAGTATCTCTTTCTGATTTTCTACTGAAGCTATACCTAAGCCACCGCCACACAAGTCGCAAGGTATTGTACCTGGAAGATTGTAAACCTTAGGGCCTGCATTTGTTGATATTGTTGCTTGGAAATGGTTTGATCCCATATCGTGCACTCTAAAATTAGCACCATTTGCAATGCTGACGTTTGTAATAGAATCAACAATTGTTCCATTTTCATTAATAATCAACTCCTTATTGTTAGGGCCGCCCGTAGAATCTATATAAATAACAGCTGCTTCAAGAAACGTATCGGTGTTAAATAAGGTTTCAGAGCAATAAGCAACGTAGCTAAGGCCGGATCTGAATTGAAAAACTCCGGTATGCCCGTGTACATATGGGCATGGGATACTCTTCCAATAACTATAATCAAGGTTATAAAAAAATATCGTGTCGGGGCCATTTGTGTTTTGATATCTCACAGTTGCAATTTTTTTCCCAGACCGGCTTAAGTTGACCACTTGTATGTCATAATTTGCACCACCTGGCAAGCTACTTACAAGTGTCATTTGTGCTTTTGCATCTGCCAGCATGAGGATCAGCAAGGCGGCTATTGAGGCGATAGTTTTCATATATTATATGTTTATTTGTAAATATAAGGAAAAGTAGGCGAAGTAATGCTATACAGTAGTTGAACCGCACCATCCAAACCTGCATTATGCGCCAGCATTGAAAAGTTTTTTTTCGCTTTGTCATGCCGAGGTACGAGGCATCTTTACCCTACATGTGTGTAGATGCTTCCTGCGTCAGCATGACAAAGTAAGAAAATACAAAACCACAAAAAAGGCGCAATCCCTTGCGCCTTTAAAATATTCTTTCAATTGTTGTAATAAAACTACACAGCAAAACTTTCCCCGCAACCGCAACTGCGGCTGGCATTGGGGTTGCTGAAGTGGAAGCCCTTGCCGTTGAGGCCATCGGAGAAATCGAGGGTGGTATCGCAGAGATACAGGAAGCTTTTCAGGTCCGTTACCAGCTTTACACCCTGGTCTTCGAAATGCTGGTCTTTGGGCTGGGCTTCGTTGTCAAAATCAAGCTTGTAGGATAAGCCTGAACATCCACCCCCTACTACGCTCACACGCAGGAAATAGTCGTCTGTAAGCTGGGCATCGCGCCTCAGCTGTTCTACTTTTTCCTTTGCTTTGTCACTAACGTAAATCATAATGTTTTGTTCTTAGTTCCCGCTAAGAAGCGGGACAGGCTACAGTTGTAAGTCATAAGTCGTAAGCGGTGCTTACTTACTCATTCCGTACGTTGTTATTTTAGTAGAAAGTATTGAGTCGAAAGTTCTGCTTACATACTCAATGCTGAGTTTGTTATTTCTTAGGTGTCCCACACCTTTAAGGTGTGGGACACCTAAGCCCAATGGGATTAATTTTTTCTTAGTGTGCAGCTGCAACTAATTCGGTAAGGCCGTTCTTCACGCGGTAGTCATTGATAGCCGCCTTAATAGCGTCTTCGGCTAATACCGAGCAGTGAATTTTTACCGGTGGCAGGTTCAGCTCTTCAACAATATCCATATTGTCTATAGCCAGTGCCTGGTCTACGGTTTTGCCTTTCAGCCATTCTGTAGCCAGTGAAGATGATGCGATTGCAGAGCCACAGCCAAATGTTTTGAACTTAGCGTCGCTGATGAGGCCGCTTTCCTGGTCTACTTCTATCTGCAGGCGCATAACGTCGCCGCACTCTGGTGCGCCAACAAGGCCAGTGCCTACGTTAGTCTTTGCCTTGTCAAGCGTACCTACGTTCTTAGGGTTAGTATAATGATCGATAACTTTATCTGAATATGCCATTTTTTTGAATTGTAAATTGTTAATGGTAAATTATAAATGGTGTTTTTTCAGCACCGTTTTGTTTTAAACAATTGGCTAATTGCCGAATTGTCAAATTGCCGAATTGATTAATGATGCGCCCACTCAATAGCGTCAATATCCACCCCTTCTTTAAACATTTCCCAAAGCGGGCTCATTTCGCGGAGTTTCAGTACGCTGGTAGTGATGGCATTGATGGTGAAATCAATCTGCTCGTCGGTTGTGAAACGGCCCAGGCCGAAGCGCAATGAACTGTGTGCGAGGTCATCGCCCAGCCCTAATGCCTTAAGCACATAAGATGGCTCCAGCGATGCCGATGTACAGGCCGAACCGCTAGATAAAGCGATGTTCTTGTTAAAGCCCATCATCAGGCCTTCGCCTTCTACGTATTTGAATGATATATTGCAGGTGTGTGGCAGGCGGTGTTCCGTGTTGCCGTTCACATAAGCTTCTTCTACTTGCAAAAGGGCAGCTTCCAGCCTGTCGCGCATAGCGCTCAGGCGCTTGCCTTCTGCTTCCATTTCGTTCATGCACAATTCGCAAGCTTTGCCCAGGCCTACTATGCCCGGTACGTTAAGCGTGCCGCTGCGCATGCCGCGCTCGTGGCCGCCGCCGTCCATCTGTGCAGTTACTTTTACACGCGGGTTTTTGCGGCGCACATACAAAACGCCTACGCCCTTAGGGCCATACATTTTGTGCCCGCTGAAAGCCATCAGGTCTATGCCATCGGCATTTACATCAACAGGTATTTTACCTACAGCCTGTGTGGCATCGGTAAAGAACAGTACGCCATGCTTGCGGGCAATAGCGCTTATTTCGCGTATTGGCTGTATAACACCTATTTCGTTATTGCCATACATGATGGAAATAAGAATGGTTTTATCGGTTATAGCTGCTTCCAGTTGCCCAAGGTCTATAAGGCCATCAGGCTGCACTTCAAGGTAAGTAACCTGGCCGCCCATTTTCTCCAGGTGCTTGCAGGTATCTAAAACAGCTTTGTGCTCGGTAGTGCAGGTAACAATGTGGTTGCCTTTAGAAGCGTACATTTCAAAAATGCCTTTCAGGCCAAGGTTGTCAGCTTCAGTTGCGCCAGAGGTGAATATAATTTCCTTAGGGTCAGCTTTAATTAATTTAGCAACCTGCTCACGGGCATAATCAACGGCTTCCTCTGCCACCCAGCCAAAAGAGTGGTTACGGCTGGCCGCATTTCCGAATTTTTCAACGAAATAAGGTAACATTGCATCCAGTACCCTCGGATCCATTGGGGTAGTGGCGTTATTATCCAAATATATTGGCAAATTTAATTCCATAGTTTTATCCTTAAAGGGATTTGGGTGTAAAGTTACATACATATGTCCTAATTTCGGGGCGAAGGCGAATATTAGCTGCTTATATTCCCATTTACAAAAACAATATAATAGTGATGAAAATAGAACATCTTGGAATTGCCGTGAAAAACCTGGAGGTATCCATCCCTTTATTTGAGCAATTGCTGAGTACACCCTGTTACAAGACTGAAAGCGTAGCCAGCGAAAACGTGAGTACGGCTTTTTTTATGGCCGGCGAATCTAAAATTGAATTGCTGGAAGCTACCAGCGAAAACAGCGCGATTGCCAAATTCATAGGCAAAAAAGGCGAAGGCATACACCACATAGCTTTTGAGGTAGAAAATATTGAAGCGGAAATGAGGCGGCTGTCAGCCCTTGGGTTCGAGGTACTGAATACCGTGCCTAAAGATGGGGCAGATAATAAGCTGGTTTGCTTCCTGCACCCTAAAACTACCAACGGAGTGCTTATAGAACTGTGCCAGGAAAAGCCAAAGGCTTAAAGGGGCATTCGGTTTAATATTCAGTATTCCGCAAAGGCAGAGGCCGTTTCAAAAATCCGCATATTTTCTATGCCACCCTTACAGGGTTTTGCCCATTTTTATGAACAATAGGCTACAATCATGCCATCCCTTCGGGATT
>CANBTK010000209.1 GCA_947372365.1 Flavipsychrobacter stenotrophus
GAATACACGCCGGCCGATATTATGAGCCACTATTATTATGGGCCGGCACCATTGGGCGCTGAAAGCCACATAGCAGCCCAGCCGGAAGTTATGCTAGCACCCAACCCGGCGAGCGATAAAGTAGTTGTAGGCGTTAAATTCGGGGTAGCGCAAGCTTCCACCATAAGCCTTTGCGATATGCAGGGCAAAATCCTGGGCAAATGGGCGATGCCTGCATCTGCCCAGTACACAAAAGAAATAGGGGTAAGGAACCTGTCGCAAGGCACTTATTTTGTTAAAATAGAAGGCGCTAATGGCTTGGTGAGTAGAAAATTGGAGGTAACCCGCTAGGGCAATGTCATTGACTTAGCGTTTCTTGTCTTTTGGTTGCGCCTTTGAAATCTTGAATGGCCTGTAAATTGCGGCTTTGCGCCTCTGCGTGAAACTTTTATCTCCTTAAGCTGTCAATGACATTGCCCGCTAAGGGTGTTTTGCTACGAGTGCCTGATGTCTATCAGTAGTTGCATAAGCTGCTGTATATCGTCAGCCTTCTGGTCTTCCCGCCTGTACCTGTAGCAAAGGCACAGCTCTTCCATCATTTTGAAGATAATGCGCTTGTTAAGTATAGGCGTCAGGTACATGTCCCTGTCCATGGCGTTTATCTTCTTCAGGTAGGCATCTACATCCTTCTGCGAATAAACAACGCCGCTTACCGGGTCAATATAAAACTGGGCATTCTGCGATACAGGCTCACCTACGTTAAAAAGGTGGGGTAGTACCTGTATATAGGCGAAAATGAACTGCCTGGGCACGTCAACAGCGAATATTGGGATATCCAGCATTTCGCAAAGTGCCAGGTAGAGGATGCCTATAGTATAGCTGTTGCCCTGATGGCTTTCCAGCACATGGTTTATGAAAAAGTATTTAGGCTCCCTTTCAGATAGCTCATGCCCCTTGAGTTTGTAAAAGCTGTAAAGGATGCTGTTAAACACATTTACCTGCTCTATTGGCGAAAGGTAATTATTAAGCTCCAGCCATACATTTTTCCTCATCTGGTCAAATTGGGCAAGTATGGCGGGTATGTTCAGCTGCGGGTATTGGAATTTAGCAACGAGTATTGCGCCTTTTAGCAATTCAGGCTGGTCGGCACGGCTCCATTCAGCAAACTCAAGCTGCAGGTCCTGGAAATGCACCCGGTGTATCAGGTCTTCAATACGTGTTTGCACAGCCTCGTCCGGGGTTACTTCCCACAGTTGCTCCAGGGTAGGTATTATTTCGCGCCCGTAGTTCAGTAATTTTGAAGCAACAGTATCATAGACCTCGTTATCGGGGTCATCCATTAATACCAGTAAGGCCCTTATTTCATTGTTTGGCTCCATATACTACCTGCACGGTTCCTTTCACAAATTTCGTAAAAAATGTTTGTAATTATTGCCGAAATAAAATCCCACCCCTCTTTGCAGCGGGATGGGATTTTACTTAGTTTTAAATTTATTTTTTAGCGGCTGCCCTTCTGGCTGGCGCTTTTTTAGGCGGGTTTGCTTTTACGTCTTCTATTATGGCTTTTACATCTTCTATAGTAAATGTAGCCGCCTGCTCAGCCCTTTCTTTAGGTATTTTATAATTTTTAAGGCCTTGCTTTATATAAGGCCCGTATGGCCCGCGCAATATGCGTATTTTTTCTTTTTCAAAAACCTTAATCTCGCTTTCCAGTTTGGCTTTCCTCTTATCTTCTATAAGGGGTATCACCTGGCCAAGTTCTACCGAGTAAGGGTCCATTTCTTTTTTCAGCGAATAGAACTGGCCGGCATGCTGTGCATAAGGGCCAAAACGGCCAATATTTACCACAATATCCTCGTTTTCGAAGTTGCCGATATTCCTTGGCAGGCGGAAAAGCTCCATTGCCTCTTCCATGGTTATGGTTTCAATGCTCTGGTTAGCCCTCAGCTTGGCAAATTTTGGCTTTTCGGCAGCCTCATCGGTACTTGATACGCCTATCTGCACCATTGGCCCAAAACGGCCCAGCCTTGCAGTAACAGGTTTGCCGCTTGCCTGGTCTATGCCCAGCTCGCGCTCGCCTTTTGCGCGGCCCGCAGTTTCAATAGTATGTTCTACGCTTTCGTGGAAGGGGTGGTAGAAGTCATCAATCATATTATTCCACTTCTGCCTGCCTTCTGCAATATTATCGAACTGCGCTTCAATCTTGGCCGTAAAATCAAAGTCCATTACACGCTCAAAGTGCTCACGCAGGAAGTCGTTCACCACCATACCGAGGTCGGTAGGGAACAGTTTGCTTTTTTCAGCCCCAATATTTTCGGTGCTGGTAATCGTATTTACAGTATCATTCTGTAATGTAAGCACCTGGTATTTGCGTGTCGTGCCCTCCTTGTCCCTTTTTTCGGTATAGCCCCTTGCCTGTATCGTGCTGATGGTAGGCGCGTAGGTGGACGGGCGGCCTATGCCTAGTTCTTCCAGTTTTTTTACCAGCGAAGCTTCAGTGTAGCGTGGCAGCGGGCGGCTGAAGCGTTCTGTCGCTATCATGCGCTGCATATCCAGCTTCTGGCCAGCCTGTAGTGGCGGCAGTAAGCCTTCGTTTTCCTCTTCACCGTCTTCCTCGTCCCTGCTTTCGGTATATACCTTTAAAAAGCCGTCAAACCTTATCACTTCGCCTGTGGCAGTAAGTGGTTCGGGGTGGGCCGATACATTTATTTTAGCAATAGTCCTTTCCAGTATAGCGTCAGCCATCTGGCAGGCCATTGTACGTTTCCATATTAGTTCGTAAAGCCTTACCGTATCGGCATCGCCCACCGAAGTGGTGCCCATTTCAGTAGGCCTTATGGCTTCGTGCGCTTCCTGCGCCGATTCGTTTTTGTTCTTAAATACCCTGTGCTGAAAATACTTTTCGCCAAACTGGTTGTGGATGGCGGCACGGGCACCGTCAATTGCGGTTTCGGAAAGGTTTACCGAATCGGTACGCATATAGGTGATATGCCCGTTTTCGTAAAGCTTCTGTGCCAGCAGCATTGTTTTAGAAACCGAATAACCTAGCTTGCGGCTGGCTTCCTGTTGCAGGGTAGATGTGGTAAATGGTGCCGATGGCGATTTTTTGCCGGGCTTTACCTGCACATCCCTTACAGTATAGGTAGCGCCAACGCACTTATCAAGGTACGCTTTTGCGTCCTTTTCTTCAGCCATCTTATCGGGCCCTTCAGCCTTGAAGTTGACTTTCTTCTTATTAATATCTTCAGCCGCAAATATAGCCTCGACTTTATAGCTGCTTTTTGATGCGAAGCGGGTTATTTCCCTTTCGCGCTCTACAATTATACGTACCGCAACCGATTGTACCCTGCCTGCCGACAGGTTGTTGCGCATGCTCATTTTGCGCCATAGCACAGGGCTCAGCTCAAAGCCCACAATACGGTCAAGTATCCTGCGCGCCTGCTGTGCATTCACCAGGTCCATATTTACAGTACGTGGGTTTTGTACGGCTTTCTGGATAGCGGTTTTAGTGATTTCGTGGAATACAATCCTTTTAGTACTTATAGGGTCAAGGCCCAAAACTTCGCACAAATGCCACGATATGGCTTCACCCTCACGGTCCTCATCCGTTGCTAACCAAACTTCGCCAGATTTCTTGGCTAAAGACCTTAGTTCCTTTACAACTTTCTCTTTGTCTTCCGAAATTATGTATTTGGGTTGGTATCCGTTTTTGATATCAATACCCATATTGTCCTTTTCAAGGTCACGGATATGGCCGTAGCAGGATTTCACTTCAAAGTCAGACCCAAGTATCTTTTCAATAGTCTTCGCCTTAGCAGGAGACTCCACTATCAACAAATTTTTAGCCATTAGTATAGTATCATTATGCCGCAATTTATGCTTGCATGCGAATGCAATAATAGAATATTGTTTCCAAAAACAAAAAGGGTAACGAAAATCGTTACCCTTTTTACATAAAAAGTATTTAAAATTAGTGTGCTATTGCAACATTTCCAGTTGAACGCTCGCCGTTAGCAAGGATCGTGTAGATGTAGTTGCCAGTAGCTAAAGAAGCTGTGTTGAAAGTAGCTTTACCACCAGTTACTGTCTGAGTAGCAACTACCTGGCCAATAGAATTGGTCAAAGTAACTGTAGCAGTAGCAACGCTAGCTGAGTAAGAAATAGTTAATTCCTTAGAAGCTGGGTTAGGGAATGCGTTTACATTCTTAATAGCAGAAACGTTAGTTACAGCAGTGTGGTCAACAGTTGTGCAACCAGCGCAAGTAACTTTAAAGCCTAAAGCAATGTGCTGCAGGTAAGAAGCAGTAGAACCGCCACCTGTAGACCAAGCCCACATTGGTACATAAGAGCTATCCCAACCGTTTAAGTAGCTAGGAAGTGTTTTGTAAAGGCCTTCGTTCCAGTCACGGCCAGCAGGCAATGGAGCCCATGGTGCGCTTGGGTAGTAGTGAGGGTTAGCCCAATCGATAACTGTAGAAGTAGAACCTGTATTCCTGAAGAATACTACTGGGCGCCACTGGTTGTATTTATAGTTACCATTGAACATTTCAATTGTGTCACCTACAGCAACGTTAGTTGGGAAAGAAGCATCACCGCTCTTGAAAGAAATAGAAGCAGCAACGATTTCGCCCGCAGCTACGTTAAATGTGGACGGTAAACCTACGTTCCTGATCCACATACCGTTAGATAAAGTATCGCCCCACATTGCGCTTGTAAGAGCGTATTTAAATACTACTGGTGCAGTACCAGTACCGCTTGGGTCATGTGCGCCAGTGTTGCGTACGCTATCATAAACGAAGTTAGCACACCTGAAGCTATCGCCGGCACCTAAGCCATAATGAGCAAGGAGTGATGGAGCAGATGCGTTAGTCCATTGGTTAACACCGATGTTAGAACCGCCAGACTGGATGCTGATAACAAGTGTATCTACAACAGATGATTTAGCTGGGTTGAAGTTGTAAGAACCGAACAACTGCAGTGTATCAATGCTGTATGGCTGCGTAGTAGGCAGAACCATTTCTCCTGGGTACAGGGCATTAAAGCCATAGTACTGTGGGTGAAGGATAGAACCAACAGAAACCATTTTGTTGTGAGCCATGCCGCCAGTGTAGTTTACTTTGCCTGCAGTGTCATTCCAAATGATAACAGAGCTCCAGCTACCGGTTTCGCCGTTGTAGTTAAGAACTGAATCAAAAATTTCGAAAGCGTAGTTGTACCAACGTACACCGCC
>CANBTK010000210.1 GCA_947372365.1 Flavipsychrobacter stenotrophus
AGTTTTAGGTGATAAAATACCATACAACGGCAACAACTGGGTTAACAATAATATTACCCCATATTTCCATCATACAAATCATAATACGCACAATTTTTAACCTAAAACTACCCGCTTGTGGCCTACGACTTACCACTTACAATGTATATATTTGCTGCATGAAGGTAGTTATTTTCGCAGGCGGCAGGGGAACCCGTATCTCCGAAGAATCATCGCTGAGGCCCAAGCCTATGATTGAAATTGGCGGCAAGCCTATTTTGTGGCATATTATGAAGATTTATGCCGCTTATGGGCATACCGAATTTATTGTGTGCCTGGGCTACAAAGCCTGGATGATAAAGGAGTATTTTGCCAACTACTTCCTGCATAATGCGGACATTACTGTGGACCTTGCCAATAACTCGGTGGAGGTGCATAAAACGTCGGCAGAGCCATTTAAAATCTCATTAATTGATACCGGGCTGGATACCATGACTGCAGGCCGCCTGAAAAGGGTGCTGCCATACATAGGCAATGAGCCATTTATGCTTACCTATGGCGATGGCGTGAGCGATGTGAACCTCGATGAGCTGCTGGATTTTCATAAAAAAAGCGGCAAGGTTTGCACCATGACTGCCATACAGGCTACCAGCCGTTTTGGCGTTATCAAAATGCAGGATGATGGCACCATTGACAGCTTCGAAGAAAAACCAGCCGATTCCGGTACCTGGATAAATGGCGGTTTCTTTGTTATAGAGCCAGAAATAGCCAAATACCTGCACGACGATGCCGATGATATGATGTGGGAGCGCCAGCCAATGGACGACCTTGCAAAAGATTCGCAGATAGGCGCATTCAAGCACAATTCATTCTGGAAGTGCATGGATACCCTAAGGGATAAAGAAGAATTAGAAAACCTCTGGCAAACTGAACCTTTATGGAAAAAGTGGTAACTGCTGATTATTTGCGCTCGGTATTCCAGGGCAAACGGGTATTCCTTACCGGGCATACCGGTTTCAAAGGTGCCTGGCTTGTACAGATATTGCACTGGCTGGGCGCTGAAGTGAAAGGTTACTCACTGGCACCAGAAAAAGATACAGACCTTTATAACCTCATAGAGGGCGATAAACTCTGCAAAGAATCAGTCATTGCCGACATATGCGACCCGCAAAGGCTACAAGATGAAATCGTGGCTTTTGAGCCACATTTTGTTTTTCATTTTGCGGCTCAGGCGCTGGTGCGCCGGGGCTACGAAAAGCCCGCTTATACCTTCCTGGTAAATGCGCAGGGCACCGCCCATGTGCTGCAGGCTATGCGTGCGCTGGTACCGCCATGCGTGGGCGTAATGATTACGACTGACAAAGTTTACGACAACCCTGAAAGGGGGCTACCCTTTAGCGAAGACGACAAGCTGGGCGGCTACGACCCTTATTCCGCCAGCAAAGCTGCAGCCGAAATAGTTATTGACTCCTACCGCAGGTCTTTCTTTAACCCGGCTGACTATTCTAACCACGAAAAATCAATTGCAGCAGCACGTGCAGGCAATGTTATAGGCGGCGGCGATTATTCCGACGACCGTATTATACCCGACATAGTGCGCTCTATTTCATTTGGCGAAACGGTGGGCCTGCGCAACCCGCACTCCATACGCCCCTGGCAGCATGTGCTGGAACCGCTTGGCGCCTACCTGCTGCTTGCCGCGAAAATGACCGAAAACCATACCCTGCACAGCACCGCATACAACCTGGGCCCTAACCCCGATGATATGCTTACGGTGGAAGAACTGACCAAAATATTCATAGAATGCTATGGGCACGGCAGCTATAGGTCATTTGCTGAAGAAGGCGCGCCACACGAAGCTAAATTGCTTTTGCTGGATAGCAGCAAGGCAGCAGGCCACCTGGGCTGGAAACCGCTTTTAGATGCCAGGGAAGCCATAAAATGGACTGCACAATGGTATGCTGACACCACAACGGGCGCACACGCTAAATGCCTGGCGCAAATCAAAAATTACTTTGGCGAATAAATATTAATACCCCCACAGGATGCTCATTGAGGCTGTACCATTTTCTGAT
This sequence comes from Flavipsychrobacter stenotrophus, assembly GCA_947372365.1. Classification (GTDB taxonomy): domain Bacteria; phylum Bacteroidota; class Bacteroidia; order Chitinophagales; family Chitinophagaceae; genus Flavipsychrobacter; species Flavipsychrobacter stenotropha_D. The sequence goes on from CANBTK010000210.1 coordinate 2,055, forward strand.
GTCAAAATAATAACACTGCCCTCCTCTGCCGATAACAGGGGTTCTTTTGTAAAAACATTCCACAATGCCGCCTTACTGAAAGGCGGCATTGATTTTACGCTGCGCGAAAGCTATTTCTCGTTTTCGAAAAAAGATGTAGTGCGCGGCATGCATTTCCAGCTGCCGCCCCACCAGCATAGCAAAATAGTTTTCTGCCCGCAGGGTGCTATACTCGATGTTATTGTTGACCTCAGGAAAGGTTCTGCAACTTACGGCCAGCATTATGCTCATATCCTTTCAGCCGAAAACAAAAAGGCATATTACATACCCGAAGGCTTTGCCCACGGCTTTAAGTCGCTTACTGAAAATGCTATGACCTACTACCTTGTATCATCAGAGTACAGCCAGCAGCACGATACAGGCATCCTTTATGATTCCATAGGCTTTGACTGGGAGGTTGGCTCGCCCATCGTTTCAGCCCGCGATTTGTCCTTCAAAACAATGAAGGAATTTGAAAGCCCGTTTATTATGGCCCAATAATTTTACTGGCACACCCGGCATTTCTTCCTGCTTTCATACAACCTGATTGCTGCACCTCTGGACTACCAACGGGCTCAAATCCCCCTTGTGCCCCTGCACTATTTTCCTTCCGCTGACCAAAATCACTTTTTTTCTTGCTGCCAATATGTAGCATTGTACCCGCATGGTATAATCAATAAACCCGGCCTGGCAGCAGGCTGCACTCCATTATACAGGCTTTGTATTGGCCGGTAACAGATGCCCTAACCACATGCGCAGGTTACCGCCTTACCCAAAAACAATACGTTATGAGCATCCAGGCACCGTTCAACCTCAAAAAGTGGATACATGAACACAGGCACCTATTAAAGCCCCCCGTGGGCAACCAGGTTGTCTATAAAGACTCCGAATTTATAATAATGGTTGTAGGCGGCCCCAACTGCCGCAAAGACTTCCACTATAACGAAGGCGAGGAGTTCTTTTACCAGCTGGAAGGCGATATGCTGCTGCCTATTATTGAGGACGGCAAAATCAGGAACATTGAAATAAAAGAAGGCGACATTTTCCTGCTGCCCCCACGGGTACCGCATTCGCCCCAGAGAAAGGCAAATACAGTAGGCCTGGTTGTAGAGCGCACGCGTGCCAAAGAAGAATCGGACTCGTGTATGTGGTATTGCGAAAACTGCAGCAACCTGCTACACAAAGCAACTTTTCATGTTGATGACATAGTAGCCCAGCTACCTGTGCTTATGCAGTCATTTTATGACGACCTCAGCCTGCGTACCTGCAAAAAATGCGGCACCGTAATGGAAATACCCACCTTAAAAAACGAAAAGCAATAAATGAAAAAGGCAACGATAGTAGGCTCAGGCCTTGTTGGCTCGCTATGGGCGGCATACATGGCCAAAGCAGGGTACGAAGTAAACGTATATGAGCGCAGGGCAGATATGCGCAAGGCTGCCATTTCAGCCGGCAAATCCATCAACCTGGCGACCTCTTACCGCGGGTGGAAAGCCCTCGATGCCATAGGCCTGGGCGATGAGATAAGGGAGATAGCCATACCTATGTACGGGCGCACTATGCACCTGCAGGATGGCAGTACAGCCTACCAGGCCTATGGGGCCGATAACCAGGCTATTTATTCCGTATCGCGCGGGGGCATCAACAGCAAGCTGATGGATGCCGCCGAAAAAAACGCCAACCTCTATTTTAACGAGGAATGCACGGGCGTAGATATGGCCACCAACACCTGCTACTTTAAAAACTCGGTTACAGGCCAAACTACTGAAGTAAAATCGGATGTCATTTTCGCTACCGATGGCGCCTTTTCGGCTGTGCGGTACAATGCCATGCAAAAAATGGACAGGTTCAGCTACAGCCAGAACTACATTGCTGATGGCTACCGCGAGATACTATTGCCCGCTAATGATGACGGCAGCTACAAAATGGCCAAAAACACCCTGCACATCTGGCCACGCGGCAGGTTCATGCTGATAGCGCTTCCCAATGCCGATGGCTCATTTACCTGCACACTTTTTATGCCGGTTGATGGCCATGAAAACTGCTTCAATAACCTTACCAGCCGCGAAAAGGTGGATGAGTTTTTTAAAACAACATTCACTGATTTCCATGCCATGATGCCAGATGTAGCCGATGCGTGGGAGAAACACCCGCTGTCATCGTTGGCCATTATACGCTGCTACCCATGGCACTATGGCACTACTGCACTTATGGGCGATGCTGCCCATGCCACCGTCCCGTTTTATGGCCAGGGCATGAACTGCGGCTTTGAAGATTGTACGGTTATGTGGGGGCTGTACCAGAAAAACGGGGATGACTGGGAAGCAACTTTCAGCGAATATGAAAAGCTACGGAAACCCAATGGCGATGCGGTGCAAGACCTATCCCTGCAAAACTACCTCGTGATGCGCGACAAAGTAGCCGACCCCAACTTTCAGCTACAACTGAAAATAGAACGCCGGATTGCAGAACTCTACCCATCCAGTTACTTTCCGCTATACACCATGGTTTCGTTCACGGATATAGAATACCACACTGCACTAAGCAAGGGCGAAGAGCAGGACAAAATGATTAAAGGCTTCATTAGCCACCACGGCATAAGCAGTGCCACCAGCCCAGCCGGGATTGATGAATTCATCCACTCGGAATTCGGTAATAAGTTGTAACCAAAAAAAGCACAAATGGACAATAACAGGAATGAAATAATAGGCAGGCTGGACGAGAAGTTCAAAGCCATAGGCCAGGACACAGATGTGCACCTGGAGGGGCTGGCATGGGCCAAGCCCATCACTTACTGGGATTACATACATACCGATGCGCTACTCAGCTTGCAGCTGCAGCGCACTACCCTGCCCGACGAGATGGTGTTTATCATGTACCATCAGGTAAATGAGCTGCTCTTCAAAATGATACTTTGGGAGATAGGGCAGGTAGCAAAATCCGACAACGTAAGCCCGGCATTCTTTACAGAAAAACTGATGAGGGTGAGCCGCTACTTTGATGTTTTAGCTGCGTCGTTCAACATTATGAGCGATGGCATGCACACAGAGCAATACCTCAAATTCCGCAATACCCTTACCCCGGCAAGCGGTTTCCAGAGCGCGCAATACCGCCTTATTGAATTCTCATCAACAGA
>CANBTK010000211.1 GCA_947372365.1 Flavipsychrobacter stenotrophus
GCCATGGGTGAAAAGGTTAAGAATGGCAGGGAATCGGCACTGATGTCGAAAAAACTGGCTACCATTATTACCAATGTGCCTATTGAATTCCACGAAGAGAATTTCCGTGTTAAGGAAAGGAACGCAGAAGAGCTTACGGCAGTATTCAATGAATTGGAGTTTAAGACCTTGGGTAAGCGCGTATTGGGCGAACCTGCCGGCGTTGAAAAGCCGCAGTCGACAGACCTGTTCGGCAACGTAATACAGCAGAAGCAAACTTACACCGCACCAACTCAGGCGCAGGAAATACAAACGGCAATTGATGATGCGGCTGATGTGCCAATTCACCTCACATCAATAGAAACAACGCCGCACACCTACCATTTGATAACAACCGATGAAGAGATAACCGAACTTATCCAAAAGCTATCTGCACAAAAAGAATTGGCTTTCGATACAGAAACCACCGATGTGGATGCTAACCTTGCAGATATTGTGGGCATGAGTTTTAGCTGGGAAAAGGGCGTAGGGTATTATGTAACGCTGCCTGCTGAAAGAGGAGCAGTAATAACAATTCTGAACCGCTTCAAGCCGTTGTTTGAGAGTGAAGATATTTTGTGGGTCGGCCAGAACCTGAAGTACGATATGCTGATGCTGAAATGGCTGGGCTTTGAGCTAAAGGGCAAGATATACGATACCATGCTGGCGCATTATGTAATAGACCCAGATGGTAAGCGCAGCATGGATATGCTCAGCGCTAAGTACCTGAGCTATCAGCCGGTATCTATTGAAACTTTGATAGGTAAAAAAGGAAAGGGCCAGCTTTCTATGCGCGATGCGCCACTGGAGCAGGTTAAAGAGTATGCCGCTGAAGATGCTGATGTTACTTTCCAACTCAAGCAGGTGTTCGATCCTTTGCTGGTAACACAGGAAGTGAGACGTGTATTCAATGAAGTAGAAAATCCGTTGGTGCCAGTGCTGCTGGATATGGAGTTCGAAGGCGTGAACCTGGATGTTACCTTCCTGAAAGAATATTCTAACGACCTGGATAAAGACATTAAACAGGTAGAAAGCAGCATCTATGCCCATGCCGGAGTTAACTTCAATATAGGTTCGCCAAAACAACTAGGCGAGGTATTGTTCGAGGTAATGAAAATAGACGCAGGGCAGAAAAAAACCAAAACAGGCCAGTATGCTACCGGCGAAGATATTTTGCAGAAGCTGCGCCATAAGCACGTCATAGTTGAAGACATTCTTACCTACCGCGAGCTTACTAAACTAAAGAGTACTTATGTCGATTCATTACCGGGCCTTATCAACCCGCGCACTGGCAGGCTGCATACCAGCTATAACCAGGCAGTAGCCGTAACAGGAAGGCTCAGCAGCAACAACCCTAACCTGCAGAACATTCCTATACGCACCGAACGCGGGAGGGAAATACGCAAGGCGTTCTTACCACGTAATTCCGGCCACGTATTGGTATCTGCCGATTACTCGCAGATAGAGTTGCGTATAGTTGCAGCCATTAGTGGCGATGAAAATATGGTGCAGGCATTTAAGGACAACAAAGACATACATACCGCCACCGCAGCCAAGGTTTATAACATAGAAGAAAGCGCAGTAACATCAACTATGAGAAGAGCCGCCAAAGCGGTGAACTTCGGCATTATCTATGGCCAGTCTGCGTTTGGGCTGTCAGAAAATATTGGCGTGAGCCGCACAGAAGCAAAGTCTATCATTGATAATTATTTCGCACAATACCCAGCTGTGAAACAGTATATGGACCGTTCTATAAACTTCGCTAAAGAGCATGGTTATGTGGAAACCGTTATGGGCCGTAAACGTTGGTTAAAGGACATTTATTCCGCCAACTTCACCGTGCGTGGTTATGCAGAGCGTAACGCCATTAACATGCCGATACAGGGCACTGCAGCCGATATGATAAAGCTGGCCATGATAACCATTCACAAGGAGCTGAAGAAAGAAAAACTACAAACCAAAATGATACTGCAGGTGCATGATGAATTGGTGTTTGATGTTCCGGTTGCTGAGTTGGAGATCGTAAAACCAATCATAAAGCGTTGCATGGAATCTGCCATGGAATTACCACATGGCGTACCATCAAATGTAGAAGTAGGTTCGGGTGATAACTGGTTGCAGGCACACTAATATAGTGGGCAGTCTGCAGTGGGCAGTCCGGGGTTAATTTAATATGGGTAGAGTCTCGTTTTTTTGTTTAAAATAGAGAAGATGAATCTGTCGTTATTGACAATAAGCCTTATGTGGTTATGCCAGTAGAGGGCTACCAGGCGCTGCAAAAAAAAGCAGCTCTAAAATCGTGGCCTGAGAAAGTCTTGACTATTGAAGAAGCCGGGGCACAAAGTAAAAAGCTAATCAGGAAGTGGGCAGCAGAAAAATAATAGTTTGCGAATTTATTCCATCCAAAATGATTCATTGGTGATTGGATTGGTGGCCAAGTGGTACAATATATTCCCATGCTGGGCGTTTAAATATGAAATCGACTCCTTTGAAATTACTTACCCTTTTGGTTATAGCCCAGTTGTTGTGCAATGCATGTGCAGCGCAGGAAATTAAGCCTACCGGAGGCTGTATGTATTATGGAGACATATTGAAAATTTACACCCCTACAAATCCAGATACGGTATGGTACAACGGTATTGCGTATGGTTTGAACGTAAGTTTTAATAATCAATTTCAAGAATGTAGCGGACGGATTGCTATTACTCTCGGCAATGTGGAACTAGCACACATGGATGTACCCGGATCGTGGGATACATTTCATTTTAAACTTGATACCTTTCACGTCGCAGCGGGTAGTTATATGTTACAATACTCCTTCTCTGCGGCTTACCCCAGCCATTTGCTCGCGAAAAAAACTATCACAGTTGTTGATACCTCACAATCAGGGAATGGTGTTATTCCGCCAGTGGCAGCCTACCAGAATATAGTGGTAAGCCCTATACCAGCTAGCGATTTCCTGAAAATTGTTGCCGATACGACTGAGCCCATTACTGAAATCAGGATAGTAGATATTGCGGGAAGGGCCTTGTATGGGGCAAGCCCAAATTCAACGAACTTTAGTTTGCCGGTACAATTCCTGCCTACAGGATTGTACTTTCTACAAGCAAAAACAAGCAGGCGTATTATGACAAAGAAAATAGCAATAATCCACTAACTTGCAATACAAATGCAATGCCTTGAAACCCATTCCTAAAAGGCTTTTAATCCCCATCATAACCGACCTGCGGGAATACCGTCAGGCGGCTAATGATACCATTAGTTATAGCCGGGATATTGTAAATAAGTATGGCGATGTATGCGAGGCTTCTTTTACAGGCATTAAGAACTACTTTATTCACGACCCTGAGGTAATTAAGGAAATACTTACTACTCAATCGCCAAAATTTAAAAGAACAAAACTCTTCCGCGCCTTTCGTAAGTTTTTAGGCAACGGATTGTTCACTGCGGATGACCCATACCATAAGCAGCAGCGGCGCATGATAAAGCCTGCCTTTTTGCCGCAAAGGGTAGAAGGTTATGCTGAGGCCATGGTGCAGTGCGCCACCGAAGAAATGAGCACCTGGAAGGATGGTGAAACCATCAACATAAACCAGGCCATGACCAACATTACATTGAATGTCATTACCCGCACACTCTTTGGTTCCAGCTTGCCTGCCGATACTATTGAAGCAGTAAGGGACAGGCTGCCTGCAGCGTTCAATGTGATGAGCAGGATAGTAGAAAACCCTTTCTATGTTTATTGCCTGGAAAAGGAGATAGGGATACCTATTGTAAAAGAATTCTTCAAGGCACGGGCCGCGTTCGATGAAATCATACATGGCATCATTGCTTCTTACAGGAAAGATAATGGCAATGAAAAGCCAGGCCTGCTGGCACTGCTGATGTCGCTTAAAGACGAAGATACGGGCATGGGTATGACGGATGAGGAGATACGGGATGAGGTGATAACATTTTTCATTGCAGGGCACGAAACCACGACGCTTGCCCTCTCGTGGTCGTGGTATTTGATTGGTGGCCATCAGCAGGTGGCCAATGCTTTTTACGAGGAAGTTAAAAACGTAATTGGCGATAGGTTACCCACCGCGAAGGACTACCAGGTGCTACCCTTAACTAAAAATATTTTCAAGGAAGCGTTGCGCCTTTATCCACCTGCATGGACCTTTGCCCGTGAGGCTATGGAGGATATTGTTATCCGCGATTACCACTTCCCGAAAGGCGCTATATTGTGGACAGTTACGTACCTGGTTCACCACAATGAAAAATACTTTGAGAACGCCGAAGAGTTTATACCTTCCCGCTGGGATACCGAGCAGATAAAGGCAATTCCTAAGTACGCCTACTTCCCTTTTGGCGGCGGCAACAGAATGTGTATTGGCGAGGGCTTTGCGTGGATGGAAGGCGTGCTTGTGCTGGCTGCGATCGCTTCAAAATTCCGGCTGCATATGCCCGTTGGCTTTACTACAGCCATTAACCCTGTATTTACCCTGAAAATGACAGATGATTTGTTGATGAAAGTGGAGCGGATTTAGTTGGTGGTTGGTCCTACTCCCAATCCTTCCTTCGCATCGCCTTCTTTTCCGATTCCTTTTTTTTGCTTTCCAGGCGGCGCTCTTTAGTAGCTTTCGATATCCGGGATGGCTTCCTTTTCTTCGGCACTATCAGGCTCTTATCTACCAGATCTTCCAGCTTGGCCTGTGCTATAATTTTGTTTTCAAGTTGCGAGCGGGTTTCACTGCTTTTTACATGCAGGTAGCCATCCTTGTTTATGCGGCGTGCAAGCTTGGTTGTTATCAGTTCTTTTTCTTCTACAGTAAACAGTACTGATGCGCTTACAAGCCAGTTGGCTTCCACCATGGTTTCTACCTTGTTTACATTCTGCCCGCCCTTGCCTCCGCTGCGTGCTGTTTTAAAAAATAATTCTGTGGATAAGTTTTTCACGCCGCAAAGATAGTTATTGATGAAATGCGAAAAACAGCCAATGCCTGCGAGGGTATAATGTGGCAGCGCTACCCAAGTTTTCATGCGGCATTTATAGCTGTGCCCGGCCAGCTTGTTGGCACATTTGTTTTCAATTCATTATTTTTAGCGTGATTTACGCATGGAACCCGCACCACCAATATATAGCACCCTTATTATCACCGCCATAAAAGAGGAAACCTATGGGGTGAAAACCTTTACCCTAGCCA
>CANBTK010000212.1 GCA_947372365.1 Flavipsychrobacter stenotrophus
CCATTAATGGCGGCATCAGCAGTAGAATGAACACAACAGCAAACGCAGCATAGCTATTCCCCTCCCAAAGGCTACTGTGTACCTACGTCTTTTCAATTGTATTGCATAACATAGAATGCGCCATAAGCTCTATCGGTTTGTAGTAGAAAAGGCCCCAAAAAGGCAATGCCCAGTATGGGCTATCCTATACAATACAACATCGGATAGCCATACAGGGCATTGTCAATAAAATTTAAAGGCTTACTACAAACCGACAGCCCCTCGGGCGCAAAGCACATGCCGGAAAATAACTTGTGGGTAAAGGGTAGCTCAAAAAACGGGAGTAGCTACGCTGAGTATATATTTGTCTCCCAAAGCCCTATCCTGTTGATGCTGTTTTCTAATGCCCAACCTGCGTTATAGCATCTTGGTGCGCAAAAATCTGCGCATACTCGCACTGGCTTTTGCGCCTTCTTTGCAAACCCTTTGTGCCCTCTGCGTGAAACCCTCTTGCAGGAATTCGCTGTTAACTGGTGTAAACCTGATTGGGGGACTTATGAGAAAAACAAATCGGAGGCTATTTTGTCGGCAAATAGTTTTCCGCTGTTGGTAACTGTTAGCACAAGGTTGGTTTTTTGCACCAGCCCACGGTTTATCATGCCTTTGATGTTCTTTTCCACCTCTTCGGCATATCCACCGCCCCAGCGGCTGGTAATATAGCCAAGGTCGCAGCCCCACATTGTGCGCAGCGAGGTCATAATATATTCATTTAGCTGCTGTGTGGTTGTCAGAACCTCCACCTCGGTGGGCAGTTCTTTGCCAGTTAACAGGCTATCGGTGTATATAGCGTTGTTGCTGATGTTGGATTTGCGCGAGTGCCCATTGAATGAATGCGCTGATGGGCCTATACCTAAATAATGATGCCCAAGCCAGTAATTAGTGTTATGTATGGCATGCTTCCCGGGCAGGGCCAGGTTAGATATTTCGTAATGGTCAAAGCCATTATTGGCGGCAAACTCCATTAGCAGTTCAAATTGCCCGGCAGCCTGCTCGCTATCTACAGGTGCCGATTTATTTTTAAGAATGGCATGGTGCAGGGCGGTCTTGTCTTCCACTGTTAGCGCGTAAGCTGAAAAGTGAGGCACCTGCAATTCGCGCACCTTGTTAAGGTTGCCCTTCCATCCCTCATCTTTAAGCCCGGGCGTGCCATATATCAGGTCAATGCTGAGGTTAGGGTAGCCGGCATCCTGGGCGGCTTTAATAGCGTAGTCTGCCTGTTGTGCTGTATGTGCCCTTTTCATGTAAAGCAGGTCATTATCGTGGAACGACTGTATGCCTATACTCAAACGGTTAACAGGGGTTGTTTTTAGCCCCTTTAAGTAGGCTGCGCTCAGGTCGTCAGGGTTTGCCTCAAGCGTACACTCTGTAAGCCCGTTAACAGGGAAGTATTTGTAGATTGCATCAATCAGGGTATTGATCTCATCGGCATGCAGCAGCGACGGCGTGCCCCCGCCAAAATATATGGTAGACAACGGTATGCCTTGCAGGTAATCGCGCTGCAATTCAATTTCTGCCAGCATAGCCTTTACAAGGTTGCCTTTATTTTTCAGTGAAACCGAAAAATGAAAGTTGCAGTAAACGCAGGCTTGTTTGCAAAAGGGTATATGCAAATAGATGCCTGCAGTTTGGGGCTGCGCAATATTGCTGGGGCCTAGCGGCAATTGGTTTTCCATTTGGCAAATTTAGGCCAGTATGCCCCATAAAGTACCGATACCCGGTAATAGCTGGTTTTTCTTCGCTGCAGAATGATGCCGCTTTACCCAGTTTGGGTGATTTATTGGCTTACAGTTCCTAATAAGCCGCTAATCAGTTAGTTTTGCGCTTTGTGATGCGCTACCTCCGTTTTTTATTGTTGTTAGTCCTGTTGGCCAGCGGTGGTATCGCCACAGCCAGGGTTAGTTTGCTTAAATACGGGCTTACAACAGTAGCTGACAGCGCTTCGCTGAGGATTGGCACTATGCGCCTGCTGGATAGTGCTATAACGCACAACCCCATGATGGCCACGCAGGTTATTGTAAGCGATATCCAGCAGCCACACCCGTTTACGTCGCAGTCGGCCGATTTCTACCTCTTGCTTTTCCTGTGCCTGATGCTGGGTATTATACGCTTTGTTGATGAGCGGTACTTCTACAACTTGTGGGCTGCCTTCTGGAACCCAATGCTCAGCAACCGGCAACTGAAAGACCAGCTACAGAGCGCTGGCCTACCCAATTTTTTAATGAATATATTTTTCACTATTGCTGAGGGTGCTTACATATACTATGTTGTTAAGTTATTTACGCCCCACCATTCGGGCGTTATACCCTCGTCTTTGTTGATTATCATGCTTATTGCAGGCACTGCACTCATATACCTGGCAAAATACACAGCCATCAAGTTTAGTGGCTGGGCCTTCAGGGTAGAGGGGGTTACGGAGCATTACCTGTTCAACGTATTCCTTATCAACAAAATACTGGCTATGGTGCTCATACCCTTCATCATAGTACTGGCATTTGCCGATGCTAACATTGCACAGCAGATAGTTATTATATCTTTTGTAGTATCGGGCGTGCTGCTGCTGAACAGGTACATAAGGTCGTGGCAGGTATTTGGGTCGTTTTTCCAATATAGTAAATTCCATTTTTTTATGTACCTTTGCGCCTCGGAAATATTGCCATTGGCGGTTCTGATGAAATTGTTGGTCAAGGGGCTGATGTTTTATTAGATATTTATCCAGAATAAACAACCTTTCAAAAAAATACCGAGATCCTAGATTATGGCAAAAGTTGTTAGTTCAAAAAAGAAAATTGCTGAAAAAAAGGAAATTAAGGTTAATAGCATTCTCATCACTCAGCCTCGCCCCGAGACTGATAAGTCGCCCTATTTTGAACTAGCCAAAAAATTTGATATAACTGTTGATTTTCACGCTTTTATAAGGGTTGAAGGGCTTTCGGGCAAAGAGTTCAGGAAACAACGCGTAGATATCACCGAATATACTGCGATAGTGTTTACGAGCAGGAGCGCAGTAGACCACTTTTTCAGGATTTGCGAAGAACTGAAGGTAAAAGTATCGCAGGAAATGAAATATTTCTGTATCACTGAAGCGGTAGCCCTTTACCTGCAGAAATTTATATTGTACCGCAAAAGGAAAGTATTCTTTTCGGCAGATGGCACTACTGCCGGCCTGCTGGAGATTATAGGCAAGCACAAAAACAACGAGAAATTCATACTCCCGCTTTCTGATAGCGCGAAGAACGACATTGCGCAATTCATGATAAAGCACAATGTAAAATATACCGAAGCCGCGCTTTACCGTACCGTGTCTAACGATATTACGACCGTTATGTCCACAGGCTACGACATGATAGTATTTTTTAGCCCATACAGCGTTCAGACCTTATTTGAGCACTATCCTCAATTCACTCAGAACGGCACTCTTATAGGCGCATTTGGCCCTACCACATCGAAGGCGGTAGAAGACAGTGGCCTAAGGCTGGATATCAAAGCCCCTGCACCCAATTCGCCATCAATGGTGGCTGCATTAGAGCTCTTCCTGGTAAGTGTAAAGCAACCGTCTAAGTAAGTTTCAATCAATGACTCAATTCTGTAATGGCCCAATAGTATTGGAGCCCACGAGCCGTTTATTAGCCGTTCGTGTAACGGAGCATTATAACTGTGCGTCATTAAGCAATTGTGTCATTTTTTCGCCGTTGTTGGTGTTATTCCCAACAACCATCGGGACGTATTCTATTCATCGCAACCAGTAAGTATTGGATATTATGCCGTTGTAAGTGAGTGCGGCAACAGTGTCATAATATTTTCCGCAGTCGATTTTAGTAGTTTTGTGTTAGTAATTTAAAATACACCACTATGAAATTTCATCTGCTGCCTTTTGCTTTACTGTTGTTCAGCTTCGCTTCTGTCGCGCAGCAGACGGGCCACCTACCTGTTACTAAAACAATAAAAGATAGCCTGAAAAAGGAATTGCAGGCAATGGGTGTTGAAGACCAGCGATACCGCTGGCAATTGATGTATGGCGAACTTGACCCACAAAAACTTGCCGAGCTCCGGAGCCAACCAACGGATAGCCAGAACAGGCGGATGAGCAATGTTATGAAGGGTAGGGTGGGCATTACCCGGGCACAAAAAGATTCATTGTGGGCCTACCAGGGTGCAATAGATTCCGCTAACTTCATCAGGCTTTCGGGCATCATCAAAAAGTATGGCTTCCCTAAAAAGTATATTGATGAATGGAAGGTGGCCACTATACTACTCCATAACTCCCCACTGATGAGCGATGACTTTTTTATGGTGCTGAAAGGCGAAGTGCTTGCAGGAAATTTATCAGCAATGGAATATGCGAAAATGCACGACCGTGTGCGGAGCGACCGGCACCTGCCGCAATTATACTGCGTAAGCGAACAATGGGATACAGTAACCAAAACCGCAAAAATAGCCACCCCCATTAACCCCGAAGCCACCAACAAAGCCAGAAAGGAGATTGGGCTTAAAAAGTGGAAGGGTTAACCATGTTCTTTTTTCAATTGAAACATCACAATTGAAGCACCCAACCATTAAGGCATAAAGTACCCACAATAATGCATTCATTCAGCACTCTTATCCGTGCGATTGCGGATTATAATTGAGCCAATTAAATTTCCATTTATTCAGCAACCTCATTGAGCCATCGAGCCATTCAGCCATTGCGCAATTATTGATTTACCTTTGCCCCATGCCAAACAGACTCGCCAGCGAACAAAGCCATTACTTATTACAGCACGCCCACAACCCGGTTGACTGGTACCCGTGGGGCGATGAGGCATTTGAAAAGGCGAAGGCTGAAAACAAGCCTGTGATAGTAAGCATAGGCTATGCAGCCTGCCATTGGTGCCACGTAATGGAGCGCGAAAGTTTTGAAGATGAAACAACTGCTGCCTACATGAACAGCCACTTTGTTTGTATAAAAGTAGACCGCGAAGAGCACCCCGATGTTGACCATTTATATATGGATGCAGTACAAGCCATTAGTGGCAATGGCGGCTGGCCGCTCAATGTATTTGTCACATCCGAAAGGGCGCCTTTTTACGGAGGCACGTACTATCCGCCCAGGCCAGCCTATAGCAGGCCATCGTGGATGCAGTTGCTGCAGCGGATGAATGAGATCTGGAC
>CANBTK010000213.1 GCA_947372365.1 Flavipsychrobacter stenotrophus
AGAAGGACTTTTTTATTGGAATTCAATATTTTAGCTGTCTCAGCCATAAAATGTACTCCGGCAAAAACGATAATATCTGCATTTGTCTGTGCTGCATTCTGGGCAAGCCCTAAACTGTCACCTATATAATCTGCAATATCCTGTATATCCGGCTCCTGATAATAATGCGCTAACACAACCGCATTCTTCTCTTTCTTCATTTTATTGATCTCTTCGAACAAATCAAGCGAAGGGTCAATGTCTAAATTCAAAAATCCATTTTTCTCTAATTTTCCGGTTTCAACCGAGATATCCACATCCATAATAAAAATAATTAATTATTCTTAAAAGAAAAAGCTATTACTATTAGCAGTGGGGATTTGGGGAGTAAAATAACCGCCTGCTATTGCAAAATTAGGTACTAATACTTTATCAACATGCTAAAAGAGGGTTTTCCACATTATTTTATGACTAAAAGCTAACTTTACCAGCCAATTTGTGAAATGAAAATAAAAGATGTTGTGAGTAAATAGCCCATTGTGAATATCGTAGTAAGTTGGGGATAATCGATTTTAGCGGTGTGGATAACGTGCCATGAATGAATATGGTTTTACTATGTGTTGAATTTCAACGGTTTATTACCACTCAATACACAAAAACTAACACCTCGTGGGGATAAAAATCGGCAAAATAAATTTCGCTTTCTCGCAAATTCTTTAATCAGCTGCAAAAGCAACATTATGAACGTACAAAATGATAACGTAGCCATTGCTGAAGTGTGGTTTCACGCCTTTAATACAAAAGACCTAACCCTGCTGCTATCGCTATACAGCGATGACGCTGTTCATTATAGCCCTAAGCTAAAAGTAAGGCTGCCTGAAACAGAAGGGCTTATTAACGGTAAAGCTGCTTTGCATGCCTGGTGGGATGATGCCTTCGCCAGGTTACCCACACTACAATACTTGCCTACTGCTTACACAGCAAATAATGAAAGGGTATTTATGGAATATGTGAGAAAAGTTGCAGGCGAACAGGATATGCTGGTAGCAGAAGTATTGGAAATAAGAGACGGAGTAATTGTAGCTTCGAGGGTATACCACGGTTAACAGGCATTACATATTGATTTCGGCAATTTTTTGAGACAGCAGTTCTTTATGATCCCGCCAGAGTTTCATTTGTTTTGTAATACCCGGGCGGTCAATATTTGCTTTTACATGATCTGTAATCTGCAAAACAAAAGGGCTGAGTACCTGAACTGAAAAATACTGAAACGCAGCTTTTACCCGTTCCTGTATTTTTGCATCCTGATTATTATTAAAGAGTTGCCTTACCTGCGTATGAAAGCCCTCAGCATGCTTTTGTGCACTCTTAAGGGCGGTAAGTATCTGCTCGGATATTTCTTTGTTCTCCTTAGCGGGGCCGCCTTTTCTTTTCTCAAGCTCCAATACTAACTTTTCTGTAGCCAGTATAAGGTCAGAAAAATTGAAATTGAGGATTACACGGTTTATGTATGATTGCCTTCGGCTCAGCTCAAGCCTCGCATCTAATTCAGCTTCATCGCCGGCCAGTTCCGCAAATTCCAATACTCGGTTATCCACAAGTACATTATCAATATTTAATTTGCTTCTCAAAACAAGCCCTTCAATACTGGTACAGCGGCTGAGCGCCACATATACCTGCCCGCATGCGAACGAGCGGTTAAGGTCCACTATAGCTTTATCTAATGTAAGGCCCTGGCTTTTATGCACAGTAATAGCCCATGCAAGGCGTATAGGGTATTGCGAAAATGAGCCTACCTCATCTTCAATTATTCCACCATTTTTTGTGTCAAGTGCATAACGCACATTTCTCCAGGTTTCCAGTTCCACCTGTAAAGGGTCGGAAGTGGGTTCTGACGGAAAGGTTACCCTAATACCCTCGGGTGTTATAGACTTAATTATACCTATTTTACCATTATAATAGCGCCTTGGCGTTTGGGTATCATTCTTTATGAACATGATCTGGGCACCAACTTTAAGTTCCAGCACCATTTCAGTAGGTAAATTCTTTACATTAAAGTCATTGGTTATTTTACCCTCATATTTATGGGTGGGTGTGGTGAGCTGGTCAAGCGCCTGGCGGTTTATAGAATCGGCTATGTGGTTGTGGGTACTGAGTACAATATAGCCTTTCTTATCGCTGGTGTCATTTTCAAAACGCTGGTTAAGCGTTTCAATATCCTGATGGGTAGTGTGCCCAGTGCGGATACGGTTGAGCAAATCAATAAAAACTACATCTTTTTGACGGTAAACTTTGGTAAGCTCTATATATAAAGGAGGGTATTGCCTTATTACCACTGAATCGAAAAAATAGGTTCCAGGATAAAACTGACGTAGGATTTCCCAATCCTCTTGTTGTGCTACCGGGGGCAGCTGAAAAAGGTCGCCTATAAAAACCATTTGTAAACCACCAAAAGGCTGGTCATATTTCCTGCGGATATGCCGCAGTACCACATCCATAGCATCAAGCAGGTCGGCACGGACCATGCTCACTTCATCAATAATCAACAATTCAAGCTTCCTGAGCAATTGTATTTTGGTATCCCTGAGGCGCAGCTTGGCAAGAAGGGCGTGCTTGTCTGATACATTATCTGGTTGCGCGCCAAAACCACCGGAATTACCCGGAATAAATGGGCCAAACGGCAATTGCAGAAAAGAATGAATTGTTTCCCCGCCAGCATTAATAGCTGCTATGCCGGTTGGCGCAACAACTGCACAACGTTTTTTGGTTTGAGTACGTATATATTTAAGGAAGGTAGTTTTGCCCGAACCTGCTTTACCCGTAAGAAAAAGGTTTTCGTCTGTGTCACAAACAAAGGTTGCTGCTTTTTGGAAAGCAACATTCTCTGTATCATTGGCTTCGGTTGGGCTTTTGAAAGTGGTTGGGGTCATTGCTGTAAAAATAGGAAGTTTAAACAGAACACAACAAAACCAGTTTTTAGCCTACCCTAATTTTAATAGTTAGCCAAAACGAAAAATTTATTTGCCCGTATAAGGCCGGACAACTATATTTGTGCGCACAACCACCAATTGTAACCAATACCATGAAAAGATTTTTACTATTTTCCTTGACCTTTGCGTGTTTTAACGGCACCTTGCTGGCAGTTGATAGCCTGCAACAAAAGGTAAACCTACATTTTCAGGCTACTTATATCTATCAATATAAACCAGCGTTCAATACGCCATACGAATCAGCACATAGCATTAATGGTAAAGAAGAAAAGGATAACTCACTTACAGCAACGATGTATGTGGGCTTAAAATTATGGAAGGGTGCAGAATTATACTTTAACCCCGAAATTGCCGGTGGCAGTGGCCTGAGCGGAGCATTTGGTATGGCGGCATCAACCAACGGTGAAACATTCCGTGTGGGGGAACCTGCGCCCACCCTATACCTGGCGAGGGGTTATTTCAGGCAGGTATTTGCATTGGGGAGCAACTCAGATACGCTTGAAGATGCCCAAAATCAACTAAGGGGAGCCCAAAGCAGCAGAAACCTGTCAATAACGGTAGGAAAATTTTCGCTGGGCGACTTTTTTGATAATAATGATTACAGCAACTCGCCTAAAACGCAATTTATAAATTGGGCCCTTATGAGCAACAGCGCATGGGATTATGCCGCTAACCTGCGCGGGTACACGGTAGGTGCTGTGGCTGCCTTAAAATATGATAACACTATTTACAAAATAGGTGTTGCGGCACTACCAAAAGTTGCGAACGGCGCCGACTTGAATACGGACTACGGTATGGCCCATGGCATTAATGCCGAAGTTGTAAGAACCTATCAGTTAAGGAAAAGGGAAGGGCATGTAAGGGTGTTGGCGTACTACAATGAAACCAATATGGGCCTTTACTCTCAGGCACTGCATACAATTGATAGCAGTAACCGCCCTGATGTTATAATGACTGAAAAATTTGGGAGGAGTAAAAAAGGCGTATGTATTAATGCCGACCAGAAACTAACTGGCAACCTTAGTGCGTTTGCAAGGCTGGGCTGGAATGATGGTAAAACAGAAACATGGGCTTTTACCGAAGTAGACAGGACAGTGTCGCTGGGCTTTTCGATAAATGGACAGGCATGGAAACGCAACAGGGATAACGTAGGCGTGGCAGTTGTTATGAATGGGCTATCGGCAGAACATAAAGATTACCTGGCCGCCGGAGGTTACGGCTTTCAACTGGGTGACGGTAAACTCAATTATGCACCAGAAACGGTTGCAGAGCTTTACTACAACTATAAACCATTGAATTATGGCATATGGATGACCGGCGATTACCAGTTCGGGATGAACCCGGGGTACAACAAAGACCGCGGCCCAATACAGGTATTTTCATTCAGGGTGCATGTCGAGCTTTAGTGAAGCTAAACAGCCTTACTGAACGTTTGCGCTGATTTAGAACGTTGCAGCAAATGCTGGTCAAATGCGCTGCAAATATTCCTGATAAAGTGGCGCCCCGTGGCAGTAATACTTATTTCATTGTCCTGCCAATCTATAAGCCCGTCAGCTTCCAGCTTTTTGAGTTCTGGTAAAGTGTATTGTGCGAGCAGTTCCATATGCCCATTTTGTAGAGTAGCTTTTCCAAGGCAACTCAAATCAAGTATGTATTGTTTAAAAGCTATGTCTTCATCTGAAAGTAAGTAGCCTTTTTGTACGGCGGGCATATTGTTATGAATGTGCTGGTAATACCCCTGTATGGTTTTATCATTTTGGGCGTATACGCCGCCGATATCGCTTATGGAAGAAACACCCAAACCCAGGAGCATACCAGTTTTTTGGGTAGTATAGCCCATAAAATTCCGGAATAAATAACCTTCTTGCGAAGCCTTGTACAAATCATCGCCAGGCAGGGCGAAATGGTCCATGCCAATATCGTAGTAGCCATTCTCAGCAAACAACTGCTTGCCCAATTGGTATAGCTGCATTTTTTCCTCAGCATCAGGCAGGTCATGTTCATCAAAAAGCCTTTGCCCACGGCTTGTCCATGGCACATGGGCGTAGCTATAGAAAGCAACACGGTCTGGCTTCAAAGATATTGACTGTAGCAAGGTTCGTTCCATGCGTTCCATATTCTGCAGCGGCAACCCATAAATGAGGTCGAAATTCACAGAATGGTAGCCAATTGACCTTGCCAGCTCGGTAGCCTTCGCTACATTTTCAAAAGG
>CANBTK010000214.1 GCA_947372365.1 Flavipsychrobacter stenotrophus
AGCCGTTAGGCATTTGTATGTGCAGCAGGGCAGCGAGGGTAGCGGTTATGTCGGTCATGTTTACTACTGTATGGGTTTCGCCCTTGGGTATGCCCCAGCCATACCATAACAGGGGTATGTGTGCATCGTATGGGTTCCATGTGCCATGGGTTGTACCTGTTTTGCCATAACCTTCAAACCAGGCCGGGTTAGGTATTACCAGCATGCTGCCGCTGCGGCCGTGGTAGTAGCCGTTAACTACCATGGTGCGGATAGGCTCGGGGAGCGGGGTGCGGTCCATATGCTCCATGTCAATAACGTATTGTATTTCCGGCCTTTTGTTCAGGCAATCTGCTATGCTTTCTTTTATTTTATTCCGGTCAAGCTTGGCGGCGGTAATCACCTGTTCGTTAAGGTAAAACTGGTAGTTGGTAAAGTGGCTAACCAATGTGTCGTAGGCATAGATGCCTTTCAGGTACGCGTTTACGCTGCTTTTAATGTCTTTTGCCAAAAATCCGGCAGGCATGCTTTCGTCCATCAGGTACTGTGGGTTGTGGGCAGCGCCATGGTCGGCAGTAAGGAAAAGCACATAGTTGCCTTTGCCTACGGTGGCATCAAGGTATTCCATAAACGAACCCAATTCGCGGTCTAGCCTCAGGTACATATCTTCTACCTCCATGGAGTTAGGTGCAAACTGGTGGCCGGCATAGTCGGTACTGGATAGGCTCACGCACATAAAGTCGGTATTGGTGCCACTTCCCAAGTTGGCTCCGTCAATGCAGGCTTCGGCAGCCATAAGCGTAAGCGTATTGCCACCTGGAGTAGCTTTGAATGCGTTGTACCTGTCTTTGCCCTTTAGCCCACCAATCTTGTGCGGGAAAACAGGAGATGTTTCGCCTTTAAAGTTGCCTTCGTATTTGTTGTTGTCTGCAAGGCTTTGGGTGTAAATAGCCTTGGTTGGGTCCAGTAAGTCCCAGTTCAGGTTAATAAGGCTATCAGCTACATGCCTTTTATTAAAGCGGCGCAGCCATTTAGGGGAGCTGTTTTTGTAAAAGGTGCTGCTACAGAAGTTGCCCGCACTGTCATCGAGCCAATAGGCACCGTTAGCAAGGTGGCCAGCTGGTATGATGCTGCCCCTGTCTTTTATTGCTACCCCATATACTTTGCTGCCGAAATTCGTTGCCAGGCGCAGTTCGTCAGTAATGGTTGATGCCAGCACATTGCGCGGGCTCATGGATTTATCCAGCGTATCGCCATTGGTTATTTCGCGTACCGAATTGTCATCAACGCAATACACTTTCTTGCCCGTATAATTATCTATCCAGTCGTTGGCTGCTATGCCGTGTATGGAAGGCACACTGCCAGTATATATACAAGAGTGGCCTGGTGCCGTAAAGGACGGCAGGTAATTAATCATGGTATTCTGGCAGTTAAAGCCATCTTTCATGAGCCGTTTAAAGCCTGATTTGCCAAATTGGTCGTTGAATTTATACAGGTAATCCCAACGCATCTGGTCTACCACAATGCCTATTACCAATTTGGGGCGTTCCACCCGTGGTTGTTTTTTGGCAAATGCAGAAAATGCGCATATCAAAGGGAGGAATAGCAGAAAATAACGTTTCATTAGTACCTTTTTGGTGCAAAAGTGCAAATTAAGGAAAGAAAAGGCAGTTATATTTTTATTATTTTTGCAGCTGAAAGCGGATTTCACTTTTATTTTATCACAAGTTGGTCAATATTTGCCCCATACAGGGCAATGTACGATTAGATTTTTAACTTTGTATTAATAAATATTTACTGCCAATGGACATTTTTGCCAAATTCGAGAACAAGCTGGGCCCAATAGGAGATTATGCTGAAAAGGCACCCGGGTATTTTGCATTCCCTAAGCTGGAAGGCGAAATTGGAAACAGGATGAAGTTTCGTGGGAAGGACAAAATAGTATGGAGCCTTAATAACTACCTTGGGTTAGCCAACCACCCTGAAGTTCGTAAAGCTGATGCTGATGCAGCTGCAAAGTGGGGCCTGGCTTCGCCAATGGGTGCCAGGATGATGAGTGGCAACTCTGATAGCCATGACAGGCTGGAGAAGGAACTTGCTGAGTTTGTGGGCAAGGAAGATGCCATGTTGTTTAACTTCGGTTACCAGGGTATGGTTTCTGCTATTGATACTCTTTGTGGCAGGCACGATGTTGTTGTTTATGACGGCGAATCACACGCCTGCATCATTGACGGCCTTAGGATGATACCTAGCCACCGGTATGTATACAAGCACAATGATATTGTAGATTGCGACAAGCAATTAGCTCGTGCTACAGAACTGGTAAAGAAAACCGGCGGCGGCATTCTGGTAATAACTGAAGGTGTATTTGGCATGTCAGGCAACCAGGGCAAAATACGTGAGATTGCTGTTTTGCGCGAAAAATATGAATTCCGTTTGTTTGTTGACGATGCGCATGGCTTTGGCACAATGGGCAAAACCGGTGCAGGCATAGGCGACGAGCAGAATTGCATTGAAGATATAGACGTTTACTTCTCTACGTTTGCGAAATCAATGGCCAGCATTGGTGGTTTCCTTGCTGCCGATAAGAAAATATTGACTTTCATGCGTTATAACATGCGTTCACAGATATACGCTAAGTCTTTACCAATGGCATTTGTAGAAGGCAACCTTAAGCGCCTGGAGTTGCTTCGCGACAGGCCTGAGCTTCGCGAAAAACTGTGGCACAATGTGCGCCGCCTGCAGGATGGCTTCAGGGAGAGGGGTTTTGACTTAGGTACAACCAATACACCTGTTACGCCTGTGTTTATGAAGGGTGGTTTGTATGATGCAGTGCAGCTTACTTATGATATGCGTGAGAACCACGACATCTTCTGCTCAGTAGTCGTTTACCCTGTAATACCAAAGGGGCAGATAGAATTGCGCATCATACCTACTGCTGCGCATACCGACCAGGATATTGATGAGACATTGGCCGCATTTGACGCTGTACGCTACAAGCTTGAAAACAAGCTGTACCCGCAGGAAATGCCCAATGTTATGCAGACTGCTTAGTTTTTTATGTAATTATATTTTGTAGCCGCACCAATTTATTGGTGCGGTTTTTTTATGCAAAGGTGGTTTAATTAAATTGTCGTCCTTCAAAAGCGTGTATTCATTGTACGAGGTTGCTAGCCTCATAATTGCACAGCAAAAAGCACGTCTATTCAGAAGAATCAGTAACGCCAATACTATTGTGAAATTGCGTAAAGGCAATGTCTTTTTTTACCGAGACTATTTTTCTTATCCCTGCTATTAACAATACGATAGTAAGCATGGGCAGTATTAATACTGATATCCAATAGCCGAAAAATCTATAAAGTATGGCAATTGGTACCCAAAGTGTAGCACTTTCTACAGTATGTGATTCTAATTGATTGAGGTCGTAAATGGTCCGTAGGCTCGGGGCGGGCAAAGTCCTCTTCCATAGGCGCGATTTGCCTAATTTTTAATAAACCTGGCACTGGCAATTTTCAATCCACCCCTGTAACAAGCAACCAGGTAGGTTCCCGGTGAAAGGTTGGCTACATCAATCGTTGCTTTGTAATTTATCGCAAGGGTTGACCTTAGTTTTTGGCCAGTCATATTGATTATTTCAATTTGCAACCCATCTGCAAAAGCAGAGTTAATTGTAACATTCAGCAATTCACTTGCCGGGTTAGGGAACAGGTTGAGGCTGGTAATGCCTTCCGAATTTATGTTTTCGATGGCCAGTGGCGCATTGTAGTATGTTTTTTGCGTACATCCGTTATAAGAAGTATTTACCCAATAATATTTGTTGGCATAATCTGGGTTGGGGTTGATGTAATCCTGATTGATCTCACCGGGCAGCAAAGTGGAATCAAGTGTGGCAACATCGTCATAGCCCCATTGATAAGAATCGAGGTCGCTGGGTAAGCAAACAAAGTGGCTTTGAAAATAAAATATAGAAGGGACTATGTTTGAGGAGGCCCCAACACTAACGCTGTACACATCGCTGCTTTGGCAAGGGGAGCCTACAATATTTGCAGATAACATAACCTGTGCTATGCCGGAATTTGGGAAATTAACTACTGCATTTTGCCCGTTATGCCCCGTTGCCCAAATCACTGCATTTATAGCACTCCAATGGTAAATCGTTCCTGTAGATGGCGGCATGGCGGTACCAAAGTTTTGATACATTGTGCCGGCACAAAGAGGTGATGGCGACATGGTTGTTATTACTGGTGCTGCAGGGCGCGGATCTACAGTCACCAGAACACGCGGCTGAAACGAACATCCGTTGGCTGACAATGTAAACAGGTAAGCCATATCAACACGGGTAGGCAGCGTATTGGTAAGTGTCTCACTAATATTCGCTGCCCCTGATGATGCACCCTGCATTATTCCGGCAACAGCTGCGCGGCTCCAGGTAAATGTGGTGCCCGAGGTTAAACTTGTAGCAGCGTAATTAAACAAAGTACCACTGCATATCGTATCAAATAATATCCCTGCAAGCCTTGGGGTGGGGTTTACGGTTACGGCAACATTACTGGTGCTGCTACAGCCATTGGCAGTAACAGTATAGATATAAGCTACTGCAATTGCATTGTTTGTAGTATTTGCCAATGCTTCGCTGATATTACCAGTGCCACTGGCCATGCCATTTGAGATTCCTGATACAACCGGCCGCACCCAGCTAAAGGCTGCCGAAGCGGTATCACTCAAAGGAACATAACTAAATACCGCGCTATCGCATATTGCCGCAGGAGTAACTGTGCTGGTAAGCAACGGATGTGCATTGACAGTAACGCTTTTTGTTGCAGTAGCGGTTCCGTATGCATTTGCAACTGTATAAATCACAGTATCAATACCTACAGTAACACCCGTAACAGTGCCCATGCTGCTAACTGTAGCCCTTCCATTGCTGCTACTCCATGTTCCGCCAGTTGCGGTGTCGGCTAATGTGATAACAGAACCAATACACACACTGGAAGCACCTGTAATAATGCCTGCATAGGGCAAAAGGTACACTGTTACAACTTTTGTTGTAATAGCTGTACCGCAGGAATTGACAACCGCATAGGTGATAGTGTCAATACCGGGTGTAATGCCGGTAACCACACCGCTACTGTTTATTGTAGCGATTGCCGGCGATATGGAACCCCATGTGCCGCCC
>CANBTK010000215.1 GCA_947372365.1 Flavipsychrobacter stenotrophus
TTTGAAGAAGATTTACCCGCGCTAAAGGCGCTGGGCGAAAAAATATGGAAACATGGCGAGCAAGAGCTTACGTTTGAGCCTATTACCTAGCTAGTGATGCAATAGGCCATTCAACATTTTCTATAATCGGCCTACTTATGCCGTTACCATGCCTACCTGGCCCCGGCCCACTGTAGCCACCAACAGCATCAACATTGCTAAAATAGAAGTTCTCATAAAAAAATCGGCTTTGAAATGAATTGAACGTTTTTCATTCTGCTTTTGTTGATGCAAATCTAGCCGCGCATAAGCCCAAAAAATTTGATGCATGGCAAAACCCTGATTGATTTTAGTCAATGCCAGAATGTTACCCTTTAGGCTACCACCGCAAAACAAAGGGCCGCCCGTAATGGGCAGCCCTTTGTTTTGCACAATCTCAATTAGTGGCATTAGTCAACGCTCTTCAGATTATCGTCAGGTACACGGTCTATTAAATAGTTGTAGGGGTCTATGCCTACCTGGTATGGCTTGTGCTTCAGCCTGAACGTGTACGTGTTGTCTTTCTTGTTTACTTTAACCCTGCTTATGAGCATAGGATGCCCCACCCCGCCGCTATGCTTCGGTTTTTCAAACATGCCAATATCTATGTAGTCATTTATAGGCATTGGAGTTTCCTTGCCTAGTGAATCCGGCCTGAATTTCTCCGAACTGGTTTTAATAGTTACCTCAAATTCATCGCCCACTTTCTTCGCTTCAGCATCAATTACCCGGTTGGAGAACAGTGTTATATTTTCAAACATATCGCTGATCAAGTACTGTAAACTATCTGGCGTTACCGCCTTAAACGCCCGCAGTGCCGATAGCGAAGTAGGGTATGGCGGCTGCCTGTAAGCAAATGAATCAATCAGTGATTTAAGGGCGCTGTTCACTTTATCTTCGCCTATCATTTCTTTAAGGTAGTAAAGCACAACGCTGGCTTTCTGATAATGGATGTATTGCTGGCTTTCGGTTTTTATAAGCGGGTTCTCGCCTTCAAATTCGTTGCTCCTGCCCCGCAGGTAGCCATCCATTTCATACTTCAGGAATTTCTTCATTTTGTCCTTGCCGTACTCCTTCTCCATCACCATCAGCGATGAGTATTGCGCAAACCCTTCGCTCATCATTTCGTTGCCCTGCATGCCTGCGCCTATCAGTTGGTGCGCCCAGTATTGGTGCCCCATTTCATGCGCCACAATGTAAAACACAAAGTCAATATCATCCTTTGTTACGTCGCGCAGGTCGGTAATAAAGCCTACGCCTTCGCTATATGGCATGGTGCCCGGGAAAGCCTGCGCAAAGTTCTCATACCTCGGAAACTCTATAATGCGGCATTGCTTATGGTAATAAGGCCCAAAATTTTTAGTGTAATACGCCAGCGACTTCTGCACGCTGTTCAGCATATTGGGTACGTTCACGCTATGCACCGGGTCGTAATACACTTCTATGTCTATGCCATTCCACTGCCTCCGCGCTACCTGGTAGCGTGCCGACAGGAACGAGTAAAAATTGAGCGATTGCTTATCCAGCGCATAGTTAAAATACTTCCTGCCATTGGCCACCCATGTTTTGCGCAGGCTGCCGGGGGCAATAGCTACCTGGTCCGTATCCGTACTAATAACTGTATTAACGCTTACCCAGTCGGCATCGGTCGATATGTAGGTATTGCTGCGTTTGGCAAGGTTGCTTTCGTCCAGCTTAGGCATGCGCTCCCTTACAGGTAGCTTATACTTTTTGCGCTTGTTTTTATCATCCAGTTCCTGGTCGCGGCTATAACCTATAACCGGCAAAATATCGGAATGGTCGAAGAACGTGCCATTATCATTCAGCCGCCTGAACCTCACCTCGTTTTCGAAGCCTTTTGCCTGCCACCTCAGCGACATATTTATCTGTACAGAATCGCCGGGCTGCAATGGCTGCGCCAACTTAACAATCCTGAATTTCAGCTTTTTGTCGCGCAGCGTTTCGGTGGCGTTGGCCACCACTATATCCATGCTATCGCCACGTGCAGGCAATGTAAAATATAGTTCGCTTATGGGCTGTGCCGATATGTTCCTTGCCCATGCGCTTATAGCTGCGGTGAGGGTGCGCTGCTGTGGCAGCAAATCAATTTTATAATCAATTTTGTAGAAGCGCGGCTGCGGCTTGCCTTCGTATTTTTTGAACTGCTTTTCGTATTCAATGCTTATGTTCTCCCGTTCTTTTATGCTGTCATATTTATTCAACACCATGGTATTGTAGTAAACAAAGCCTGAGCAGGAAAGGAACAGTACTGCGGCCACTACGGTAACCGCCATATTCTTGCGTATGCGCAGCCCGGCCTCAGCCCACCTGTGCTTAAAGCCATACTCCTTGCCCCTGGTATAAAACGCATAAACAACAAGGCTCAGTACCACCGCCAGCAACGCCCAATAAATGCGGAACCACACCAGGGAAGAGACAAATGGACCGAACCCGTTCATGTCGGAATATTCGAAATTAGGCGCGCTGCCAAACTGTACCATATTGGTGCTAACTTCCAGCGCCCCCCACAAAAAGGAGTTAGCAACAACAAATGCAATAAAGGCAAAGTAGGCTATGTAGCGGTTGTTAATAAGGTAGTGGAACAGCAACGCCACCACTATAAGCCCACAGAACCGCAGCAGGTCCATAACCAGCAGTTCTTTTACATAAACACCCAGCTCAAAACGATGGTAGCCGTAGCTCAGTTGCGCAACCATCCCTATCGCAATAGTTAGGCTCAATATGAGCACTACGGTTATTATCATTGCTACCAGCTTTGACGTAAATAACAGCCCTGTGCGCACTGCGGCAGCATCCTGAATTTCATGTATTTTGGCATCACGTTCTTTCCAAACCAATACCCCGGTATAAAAGGTTATTATGGCTATCAGGAACAGGTAGTAGCTACCCTGTATTGACTCTATCACATGGTAGGTAACCGGGTATTGCGCAGCGCCATAGCTGCCCGTAAAACTGGTGAGGTTAGTAATAAGGTTAATGGCACCAATAACAGCAATAATGATAAATGTGGGGTTCCTTACTACTGCCTTCACCTCAAAAACAATAAGGTTCAGCAGGAGCCTCATGGATAATTTATTAGCCGACCGGGGGCTGAAAGCCCTACCGCTCGGCAGGTACTTGCCCTCTGGCACAACAACGCTTTTCTTCTTTTCTTTAGTGTTCTTAGTGCTAAAAGAGAAACGCCTGTACATTAGCAGCAACAGCGCTGCACTAATACAAAACCAAATAATACGGTTGGTTAAAAACGGCCCTGATAGGGAGGTTGCGTGCAGGTTCTTCTCGCTTACTGTAGCATACTTAGCCATCAGGCTTTCGGGCCTGAAGCCAAATGGGTCCAGCAGGTTGGCCAGCCACTCTTTTTGTATGTCGTTGGTAAAGCCGCTGGACACCAGGTAAAACACCAGCATAAGCATTGCCCCTATGAACGAAACAATTTGGCTGCGGAACAGTATAGCCAGCGTAAACAATAACACACCCGAAATAAAAATGTTGGGCAATGCAAAGCCGAACAGCCCCAGCAAATGGCCGTTAAGCATAGCCGGCCCGTAGCGGGCGGCGTCAAGGCCAGGCATCAGCGGCGCTATAAGGCTACCTACCGAAACGCCCAGCACAGGGATGATGGCCATTGTGTATGCCCCTATGAATTTACCAAAAAAATAATCGCGCTTTTTTATGGGCGAGGAGAAAACTAACTGGTACATATTGTACTGAAAGTCACGGTTGGCAGTGGCATTCATATAGGCTGTAGTCATAAGCAGCCCTATCAGCGACATAACGCCATAGTAAGCCTGTATAGAGTACGGCGAGTTTTTATGCACGCTGCCTACCCCTCCACCTATAACAATAGCGTCGGAATAAACTGCACCAAAAATGAGCATGGAATTAACGGCCAGCAATATCCATGTCATAGGCGACCGGAGCCAGTAGCGCCATTCTGCTTTTATAAATTTCCACATAGTTGTAGTTGGTTTAGGGGTTAGGCCAGTTCACCTATTTTAGCAAAAAATACATCTTCCAGGTTTTCTTCAGCCCGGGTAAAATTATCGCCCGGCAAGGTTTCGGAAAATACATGTATCAGTGGCTTGCCACCTACCAGCTTGTTAGATATTACCTTGTATTTGCCCTGGTATTCCGGCAATTCATGCTTGGCTATGCTGCGCTCCCACACCTTGCCTTTTATTGAATAAAGGGCATCGTCAGTATTACCGCTGAACAGCACTTTGCCTTTATCCATTATGGCCATCTGCGTGCACAGCTCGCGCACATCCTGCACTATGTGGGTGCTGAGTATCACTATCACCTGCTCCCCTATCTCGCTGAGTATGTTATAAAACCTGTTGCGCTCGCCGGGGTCCAGGCCTGCGGTGGGCTCATCTACTATCACCAGCCTTGGGTTGCCTATAAGGCACTGGGCTATGCCAAAGCGCTGGCGCATGCCCCCGCTAAAACTGCTCACAGCCTTTTTACGCACATCGTAGAGGTTTACCTTAGCCAGCAGGTTATTCACTATTTCATTGCGCTCCGCTTTGTTGCTGAAGCCTTTTATCATGGCCATGTAGTCCAGCAGCTCGGTAGCCGATGTGCGCGGGTACACGCCAAACTCCTGCGGCAGGTAGCCCAGCACTTCCCTCACCTTCTCTTTTTCTTTAAGTACGTCAATATCCCCCAGCATCACGCTGCCGCTATCGGCATCCTGCAGGGTAGCCAGGGTGCGCATCAGCGATGATTTGCCTGCGCCATTAGGCCCCAGCAAGCCAAACATGCCTGTATTGATGGTTAGCGATACGTCGTTTAGTGCGTAAACGCCATTGCTGTATTTTTTGTGAAGGTTGTTAATCTTTAAATCCATGGCTTTGTGGTTGTGCGTATAAGACGTACAAGGTGTGTAAAATGTTACAAAACCTACACATATTTATTAAATGAATTAATTTATATTTCAAAATGAGTAGTATAGCCCCCTATAGCCCGGGTGAGGATACCAGCTTTAACAACCACCCAGCCACGGAATTTTCATAAACATTTTCATACATTTATACCGGGCAGCTATGCCCGGCCAAAAACACCTTTTATGCCCCGGCTCAGTAAAACGCTTTTTAC
>CANBTK010000216.1 GCA_947372365.1 Flavipsychrobacter stenotrophus
GCACCGCATTGGTTTACTTTACGGGAGTGAATTGCGTCAACTCGCGGAAAATGGAAGCGGCTGTATTACAAAATGAGGGTGTTAAGAAAGTAATAGAATCAGGCATGGTATTTATAAGCCTTGCCTGCGATGACAGAAGGCCTGCAAAACCATCGGAGCGCAAATACTCAAAAGTTCTTAAGAGTAACATAGAAACAGTAGGGGATATAAATGCTGAGTTGCAATTGGGCAAATTCAACGCCAACTCCCAGCCATTGTTCGTGTTGCTGAATGGGGAAGGCAAGGTAGTAGCTACCCAGGCTTATACCGCTGAGCCGGCCGCTTTCGAGGCGTTCCTGGCAAAAGCGGCAAAATAAAAATTCCCCGCTACTGCCTGCAACACAATCCTGCCGTGATAAATTATCATTTTTTCGTAAATCTTATTTTATTATCTTGTTTAATGGTAATAAATTCGCACTCAAATAGGCATCATGAACAAAAGTTTACTTTTTATTATTTGTGCAATACTGGTTAGCTTAAACCCTTTCGGTGCCAGGGCACAAGGCGCAGCCCCTTATTTTATGGGAGGCGCTACACAAACACTATCCGTTTGCGAAAATTCAGCGGCGGCATCCATTAACGGGTTGCTGGCGGTTACCGATTCTGACGCTGCGGAAACTGAAACGTGGAGCGTACTGGCCAGCCCGTTGCACGGTACTTTGGCTGCCGCTTATTCCACAACTTCAACAGGCGGCCTGCTTACGCCTTCAGGGCTTACATTTATGCCATCAACTGGTTTTAGCGGTTCCGATACTTTTGCCGTTGAGGTTAGTGATGGCACGCTTGCCGATACTATTATGGTTTATGTAACCGTGAGGCCTTTGCCTGTTGCGGGTACTATATCAGGTGCATTCAGCGTGTGCGTAGGCTCGTCTATAACACTTACATCTACTGCGGGTGGCGGCTCATGGAGCAGCAGCAACGCTACTGCCAATATAACTGGCGCAGGCCTTGTAACCGGCCTTGCTGCCGGGCTGGATACCATCAACTATTTTGTTGTAAACAGTTGCGGCTTTGCTTATGCTTCTACAGTTATTACCATTAACCCATTGCCGCATGCAGGTACTTTGTCGGCTGCAGCAACAGTATGCGTGGGCGCTGCAACTACGGTAAGCAGCACCACAACTGGCGGCGGCTGGAGCCTTACTAATGCTACTGCATCGCTTGCAGGCGATACTGTTACAGGTGTTACTGCGGGCATTGATACAATTGTTTACATTGTTACTACAGCGTGTGGCTCCGATACGGCATGGCGCGCTATAACCGTGAACCCATTGCCTGTATCTGGCACCATTACGGGGGCAGCATCAGTTTGCGAGGGTGCTACTATTACAGATACAGCGTCAGTAACAGGCGGCACATGGAGCGCTACCAATACCAATGCAACCGTTGCTACAGGCCTGGTAACAGGTGCAATTGCGGGTATGGATACAATAGTATATACGGTGTCGAATAGTTGCGGCACAGCCACTGCAAGCCATATAATTACCATTAACCCCCTGCCTGTTACAGGCACTATTTCAGGCGCTGTAACAGTATGTGTTGGTGCCAGCATCACCCTTTCTGAAACCGTAACCGGGGGCACATGGGGCGCCAGCAATGCATCGGCTTCTATGGCTGATAGCGTTGTTACAGGCGTAGCGGCGGGCGTTGATACCATCAGCTATTCACTAACCAATGCCTGCGGCACAAGGGCTGCAACCTACATTGTTACTGTTACCGGCGCGCCACACGCAGGGCCTATTACAGGGCCTGACAGGGTGTGCAGGGGCAGCAATATTACCTTATCGGCACCAGTAAGCGGCACATGGAGCGTTACCAACGGTAACGTATCGGCAGCAGGGCCTGTTATAACCGGCGTGGCTTTTGGCAGGGATACTGTTGTGAACATTACATCTAATTCATGCGGTGCGGATACTGCCCGCCACATAGTGCGCGTAGATACCGCAGCACCACATGCATCAATGATAACCGGCCCATACATAGTGTGCGAACGTGACACGATAAGGGTTGCTGATAGCGTAACTGGCGGTACGTGGCATGCCACCAACGGCAATGCTACCATAAACAGCACCGGCCGCATAAGGGGCAACGTAAGCGGGCTTGATACCGTATTTTATGTGATAGCTAACGGCTGCGGGGCCGATACTGCACGCTATACCATTACCATTAACCCATTGCCGCACGCGGGTACTGTTACAGGCTATGACAGCGTTTGCATAGCCGGGAATATCCTGCTGCACGCATCCGCTGCCGGCGGCATGTGGGTGAGTGATAACTCTGTGTTTGCCGATGTGGATACATCGGGCCGCGTATTCGGCTACCTCCATGGTTCTGTAAATATTTATTACATAGTATCTAACTCATGTGGTTCCGATAGTGCTGCCAAGCACATCAATATTAACGTGCCTGCACAGCCTATTATTGGCAGCAGCACTTTGTGCCAGGGGGCAGTGTCGGCATTAGTTGACCCTATCCCCGGCGGCACCTGGAGTACAGCCTTTACCAGTTACCTGGTTATAGGCCCGGTTATAGGAGGTACACTAATAGGCATTACTACAGGTACTGCAACAGTTACTTATACCGTGCGTAATGCCTGTGGCACATCTACTGCCACATTCGATGTAGAAGTTGTTGTTTGTGATTCCACAGCAACAGGCATAGCCAGTGTAGCAGCGCCTGATGCGCATATCAATGTAGCGCCTAACCCCGGCACAGGCCACTTTACCATAACCCTGCCATTCACTACCAACGGCATGGCTGACGTAACCCTGGTTAACATGCTTGGCGAAAAAGTAAAAACACTTTCATTGCCTGCTAACAGGGCAACGGAAGTAGGACTCAGCCTGCCAGCTGGCGTTTATATGCTCACAGCTACAGTAAAGGATGAGCAATACACGACAAGGCTTATCGTAACTGAATAAAAAGAACAACTTTTTTGATAGAAATGGGTGTCCATCAGGATGCCCATTTTTTGTTATTGCAATATTTTTTAACCGGCAGTTACAATAGGGGCAGAGTGCTGGTGGTATTGATATTATACAACGTATTTTTTTTATCAAGTGGCGTTTTATGTGTAAGTTTGAAAAGCAAAAATTTCTTTAAACCCCTAAACCCAACCGTTATGAAAATTTTTTTCCTTCTTCTTGCCCTGTCAGGTATTTTCAATTCATCATTTGCTCAGAAGGTCCATTTCTCCGATACCTCTAATGCATGGAAAGTTGTTTTGTTCGACCCAGATCATGCTATAGCTGTAGATAATTATCATTTTTCTGGCGACAGCCTATACGGGTATGGATTTAGCTCAGTTGCTTCAGTTATCAGGGAAGATACCACAACGCACAAAGTATATACCATTTCCAGCAACTATGCAGACCATGATACCACTGAGCACTTGCTTTATGATTTCAGTATGGGCATGGGAGATACTATAAAGACCCATTTTGCACGGCACTACGTTACCGCTATTGATTCGATACAGGTAAACGGGGTTTGGCATAAAAAGTGGCAACTAAAAGGTTGCTGGATGGACACCTCCATGCATATCACGGAAATGCTTGCTGATTATTCAGTGCTTGAAGGGATTGGTAGCCTTTATGGCCCCCGTTTTCCCGATTATCCTTTTTTCTTTGAAATAGGCAGTCAATTGGTGTGCTTTGAAAATAAAGGCAGCAAACCTGCATTAAGCAGCAGCCCGAGTTACTACTTTAACAACACCACTAGCTGCACTAATTCTTTCGGATTGGGAGTTCACAATTTGCTGCAAAGCAGCGCACAATTGAGTGTTTACCCCAATCCTGTAAACGCAGAGACCAGCATATATTTCCCCGCAGATTTTTCCGGTGCCTGTACCTTGTATAACATAACAGGCTGCGTTGTTTTCAAGGAGCAGGTAAACACAGGTGCCTTGAAAATAGGAGGTCAGATTACCAGCCCCGGCTTGTATTTTTATATGGCAACCGATTACAAAACAGGCTCTGTCGTTAGTGGAAAATTGGTGAAGGAATAGCATCGCATCTTCATAAAAAACCTTTTCTTTTCACCTATGCCGAAGGTGCCGAATATAATTTCCTGTTAGGTTTGTAAAGTGATGGCATCGCGTTTTAAAGTGCGTAGCCCAAAGGGCTTTAATTATTAATACTCCAGGTGAAACCTGCTGTACAACAGTGTTTTACGCCCAGCCCCGAATGTGTTGAACATCAACTCATGGCTGATTTTGATGTTCATTTGCTTCTACTTCACGCCCTTAGCGGTAAGCTCATGGTACATCATTTTTACAAGGCCATCGGCAAGCCCAATTTTGGGCACATAAATTTCGTCGGCCTGTGCCCAGCGCATAATGGATATGTATATCTGCAGGGCGGGCACAATCACATCTGCACGGTCGTCCCGCAGGTGGTAGAGGTGCTTGCGTTCTTCCAGTGTGGTATAACTCAGTTCCTTATAGTAATCTTTCAGCAGGTCAATGGGCAACGGCTTGCCCTCCTTGCGCTTGGAGATGGAGAATATCTTATTAATGTTGCCGCCTGTGCCTATGGCTTCAAGCGGCTGGTGGTTTTTGGTATGCGTTTTTATAAACCATTTTACGCGGTCCCACTGCTCGTCGGTTACTTTATTGTGCAGCAGGCGTATGGTGCCAATGTTGAACGATTCTTTGAAGATAGTTTTGCCCTGTGCATACAACGTTACCTCGGTGCTGCCGCCGCCTACGTCTATGTAAATATATGATTTGCTGTCGCCAAGGTTATCGGCAATATGGGTTTCGTAAAGGATATTGGCTTCTTCAAGCCCAGAAATGATTTTTATTTCAAAGCCTGTTTCTTCCAGTATTTCCTTCATTATTTCCGGCCCGTTGCTGGCATCGCGCATCGCCGATGTGGCACAGGCTTTGTAAGCCTCCACATTGTAGATGTTCATGAGCAGTTTGTAAGCCTTTAATGTTTCAATAAGCTTCTGTTTTTTTTCATCGCTCACAAAGCCATTGTCAAACACATCGAAGCCTAAACGAAGGGGGATGCGCAAAAGCGTGAGCTTGGTAAAATCGACAGAGCCGTCTATATAAACAGATGTTTCACAGATAAGCAGCCTGGCGGCA
>CANBTK010000217.1 GCA_947372365.1 Flavipsychrobacter stenotrophus
AGATCCGCTAACAGGCGCATCTTACGGGGCGAGGTTGGATAATTTCTTAAACGGGCAACAGCTTCCATTTTGTTTTATTTTAAACCCCAAACCCCGAAAGGGGAATTCTATGGAGTATATTTAATTAAGCTTCGGTTTGTTGAGTTACAGTGATTGGCGCACGGCTATCTACCATTATAGTAACATGGTTACTGCGCTTGCGCACACGGTAAGCACGGCCTTGTGGTGCAGGGCGCATACGCTTAAGTACACGGCCGCCATCTACAAATATGGTACTTACATATAAATTGGCTTCTGCCAGGTCCACACCTTCGTTTTTAATTCTCCAGTTGGCAATAGCACTCAGCAGCAACTTTTCCATTGCAACTGAAGGGTCTTTAGTGCTGAATTTCAAAGTGTTCAGCGCATTTTCCACTTCCATGCCACGAATCAAATCAGCCAAAAGGCGCATTTTGCGTGGTGAGGTAGGATAATTTCGTAAGCGAGCTACAGCTTCCATTTATTTTCGATTTTTTATTGGCACCGCATGATTGCTCCTGCTAACTGCCAAAAACTATTAAACTTTATTTCTTGTCCTTTACACAACCGGGCTAAGCCCTGGCTACGTTATTATTG
This sequence comes from Flavipsychrobacter stenotrophus, assembly GCA_947372365.1. Taxonomy (GTDB): domain Bacteria; phylum Bacteroidota; class Bacteroidia; order Chitinophagales; family Chitinophagaceae; genus Flavipsychrobacter; species Flavipsychrobacter stenotropha_D. The sequence goes on from CANBTK010000217.1 coordinate 616, forward strand.
TTTGCTGCCGCTATGGCCCCTGAAGTTACGGGTAGGGGCGAACTCACCTAACTTGTGGCCCACCATATACTCAGTAACATATACAGGTATAAACTTGTTGCCATTATGTACAGCGAACGTAACACCTACGAAATCAGGAGTAATTGTGCTACGGCGGCTCCAGGTTTTTACAACACCTTTCTTCACCTTGCCATCATTTACAGCGGTAACTTTTTTCTCCAGTTTCGCGTCTACGTAAGGACCTTTACTTATTGAACGAGCCATTTTATTGACCTATTTTTTTATTTATGATTGTTGATTGAAATTTCTCAATCAAATTACTATTTTAAATTGTTGCTACGGCTTACAGTTTCTTACCGTTCCTGCGTTGTATGATCAACTTGTTAGTTGACTTAGTCCTGCTGCGTGTCTTTTCGCCCTTAGCGTATTTACCCTTACGGCTACGTGGGTGCCCGCCAGAAGAGCGGCCTTCACCACCACCCATCGGGTGATCTACCGGGTTCATCGCTACACCACGGTTACGTGGTTTGATGCCTTTCCAACGGTTACGGCCTGCTTTACCCATTGACTGGAGTGCGTGGTCGCTGTTAGAAACAATACCTACAGTAGCCATACAAGTGCTTAACACTTTGCGCAACTCGCCGCTAGGCATTTTAAGTACACAATATTTTTCTTCTTTTGCATTCAGCTGAGCATAAGTACCCGCAGAGCGAGCTAATGCACCACCTTTGCCAGGCTGTAATTCGATATTGTGAACTACAGTACCCAATGGCATATTTTTAAGCAAAAGGGCATTACCAACTTCAGGAGGAACTGCAGCACCACTTATTACAGAGGTACCTACCTGTATGCCCTGAGGGGCAATAATATAACGCTTTTCACCATCAATATAATGAAGAAGGGCGATGAAAGCTGTACGGTTAGGATCGTATTCAATGGTCTTAACAGTAGCCTTGATATCACTTTTGTTACGCTTAAAATCAACAAGGCGGTATTGGGTTTTGTTACCACCACCTATGTAGCGCATTGCACGGCGGCCCTGAAAGTTACGGCCACCAGTACCATGTTGATGCTCCAATAAGCTTTTCTCAGGCACGTTAGTGGTAATTTCCGCATAAGCGTTACCAATTCTCCAGCGTGTTCCGGCCGTTACCGGTTTGTATTTACGTAATGCCATTTTTATTTCTATTTGCGATTGATGTACTTAACGTACAACCACCCCATTTAAATATTTTAGTTAAAATCTTTCAATTAGCCCTGAGCAAACAAATCAATTGTATCACCCTCTACAAGCGAAACAATCGCTTTCTTGTAAGATGGCTTCCTGCCTGATAAGAAACCAGCCTTTGTATAGCGGGTCTTATTTTTAGCCGGAACAACTACAGTATTTACATCGTTAACCTTAACTCCGTAAAACTCTTCAACAGCCTTTTTAATTTCCAGCTTATTAGCTGCGTGGCCTACAACAAATGTGTAGCGGCCGCTGCGCTCCATCTGGCGATTTACCTTCTCGGTAATTACCGGCCTTACCAACACTTCTGAAAGTCTCATTTTCGTAAATTTTATTTTTTAGCCGTAAGCCGTAAGTATAAAACCAACATCCTTACTATAATCTGCTGTTACCAGCTTTTACTTTTATGCTTCTTCTACTACAGTAACGTCTTCTTCTGTAAACATCTTAGCTACTGACTCCATGAACACGATAACATTAGTGTGAGTAATATCGTAAGTATTCATATCGCTGAGCATAACTGTCTTCGTGTTTGGCACGTTACGGCTGCTGAGGTAGATGTTGCTGTTGTACTCAGGGATAACAACCATTGACTTACGGTTGTCGCCGCGAAGCGCATCCAGTACCGCTATATAATCTTTAGTTTTAGGAGCGTCCATTTTCAGGTCTTCTACTATCACTATCTTATTTTCGCGGGCCTTGAAAGCTAAAGCACTCATCTTAGCCAGGTCTTTCACCTTACGGTTAAGCTTGAAGCCATAAAGGTGGGGAACTGGGCCGTTAACGGCACCACCGCCTTTATACAATGGGTTACGGATATTACCTTTACGGGAACCACCAGTACCTTTTTGCTTGTGCAGCTTCTTTGAAGAGCCATGCACTTCAGCACGGGTCTTTGATTTGTGCGTACCCTGGCGCTGAGCAGCCAGATATTGTTTTACTGCTAAGTAAATACAATGTTCGTTAGGCTCAATGGCGAATATGTCATCCGGCAATTCTACCGAACGGCCTGTCTTTGCACCTTTACTATTTAAAACGTCAACTTGCATGACTAAATTAATTCTGAATTAAAACAATAGAACCATTACTCCCCGGCACTGAACCGCTGATCAAAATATAATTTTTCTCTGGGAATACTTTTACAACCCTTAAAGCTTTCACCTTAACACTTTCCTGACCCATACGGCCTGCCATACGCATGCCTTTGAATACACGGCTAGGGTAAGACGAGCCACCAATAGAACCTGGTGCACGTGAACGGTCATGCTGGCCATGGGTTGCTTCACCCACACCGCTGAACCCGTGGCGCTTAACAACACCCTGGAAACCTTTACCTTTGGTGGTGCCGATAACGCTTACCTTTTCACCTTCAGTAAATATTTCACAAGTAATGTTTTCACCAACTTGTTTATTAATAGAGCAATTTCTAAGTTCTTTTACAACACGTTTAGGAGTCGTGTTAGCTTTCGCGAAGTGATTGATAAGCGCTTTAGGAGTGTTTTTCTCCTTAGCCTCACCAAATGCGATTTGAAGAGATTCGTAACCGTCGGTATCCACGGTTTTCTTTTGAGTAACTACACAAGGCCCAGCTTCGATAATGGTACAAGCAGTCTGCTTGCCATTGGGTTCGAAAATACTGGTCATGCCAATTTTTTTACCAATAATACCTTTCATTATTATTATGTTTTAGCCAAGAGCCTGGTGCCTGCTTATGCGGGCCAGGATTAACGTTTTTTCAATTTATTAAAGAACTAAGCACTTAAATTTCAACTACTTGCCCACTTTATAAAAGCGGTTGGGAGTATTGGTTATCATGCCTTAATTTCAACCTCAACACCACTTGGCAGATCTAACTTCGATAATGCATCAACAGTACGCGAAGAAGAAGTGTAGATGTCCAACAGGCGCTTGTGAGTGCACAACTGGAACTGCTCACGTGACTTCTTGTTTACGTGCGGAGAACGCAATACGGTAAAGATCTTCTTTTCTGTTGGCAACGGAATAGGGCCTGTAACCACTGCTCCTGTGTTGCGCACCGTCTTAACGATTTTATCAGCTGACTTGTCAACTAAGTTGTGATCGTAAGATTTTAGCTTTATTCTGATACGCTGTGACATACTTTATAAATATCTTCTTTTCCCTAAAAATTTGGGACTGCAAAGGTAATGATTGTTTTTGATTGAACAACTATTTTTAAAGAAAGTTTTAAAATGTTTTTGCTAAGGATGGAAATTAGCACTGATTTTAACATTTTTACGACTGAAATTAACCCTTTGGCTGTCCGTGAAGGGGTGCAAATGTACAACAAAAAACAATGCTGGCGCAGCTTATTTTTATAAAAATGCGAATGATTTTGCTTACAAAAGTGCGCATTTGCATATCCCCAACATCCCAATTATTAATCTTTACTCCCTCGGATGTGTACAAATGGCGCACCTGAGCGGCCGGACACTATTTGCAACCACTTATGTAGGGTTTCATGGCCCGAAACAACAATCCGTTGCCCATCTTTTGTCGTAATCCAAAAATTATGCAAAGGCTCCGAAACTGTGGAATCTTGGTTAGAACCAAAGTATTCATAATCAACTATTTGCATAACGTTTTTATAGAAGATGGTATGCGGAAGCGAGGCAGAATCTTTGTAATAAACACTGTCCTTTTTCAATAACGTTATATTTGAAAGGCCGTAGATGAAAAATAGAACGCCGGCTATCGAAAATCTCTTGAAAAACCACCTGCCTAACGCCAGGTTATCAATCTTATCTTCAACACTGATAAATTCAAGGACAGACTTATACTCAAACGGATAAAATACTCGTAAAACAACGATGGAAAGCATTGGAAAGCAGAATCCAAAATCAAAAATACACGCATTTATTACCTCTGAGCCAACTGAATTCAGGAAATAGATATCATCCCCCTTTAATTCATCCCATACAAAAACATTCAGTTGATGAATGCCAAAGTACAAGGGGCCAATCAATACCCCCATAAACACAAGTGCAAGAATCCAGAAAGGAGCCCTCTATTTACTTGCTAGTATTGAATATCTTGAAAATTGGTCGGAAGTATAATCCCCCATTACCCGATGATAGGAGAATTTACCCTTAACCCACCCTACGGCGCCCAAAACAATGTCTCCTTGCATAGATAGCTTCGCAAAAAAATTAAACGGGTAGAAGCTATGCCCCTACCCGCCTTGAAGAATCAATTCACCATTTACCACTAACCATTAAACTACTCTTTCTCCGCAAAAAACTTATGGAAGTAAGGTATGGTTTC
>CANBTK010000218.1 GCA_947372365.1 Flavipsychrobacter stenotrophus
GTGCCGCAAGATGTTGCGATTGTATAGGATATAGTAACAGCCCCTGCACTAACACCAGTAACAACGCCGGATGTGTTAACTGAGGCAATGCCTGAGTTACTGCTGCTCCAGGTCCCGCCCGTTGCTGTGTCAGCCAGGGTAATAACAGAACCCACACAAACTGTATTAGGGCCGGTAATAGTACCAGCGCCACTTGGGGTTGTACCCACTGTAATTGCTTTTATGGCTGTGGTTGTACCGCAACTATTGGTTTTTGTAAATGTAATGGTGGCACTGCCAGAGGCTACGCCAGTTACCACGCCGGTTGTACTGCCTACCGAAGCTACTGCGGCATTGCTGGTGCTCCATGTGCCTGTTGTTGCCGTATCGACCAGGGTTATTGTTGTGCCAGTACAAACGAACGATGCACCTGAAATGGCACTAACCACAGGCAGTGGGTTTACATTAATCATTTGGGTGTCTATAGCGGTGCCGCATGCACCCGATACTGTGTAGGTGATTATTGCAGAACCTGTAGTTACACCGGTAACAACCCCTGAGGAGTTAACTGAAGCTATAGCTGGTGTCCCGCTGCTCCAACCGCCGCCTGAAGTGGTATTGCTGAGCGTAATTATAGAACCAATACAAACCGCAGCCGGGCCAGTAATAGCACCCGCACTAGGCGTTGAGGTAACTGTTATTGACTGAGTGTCTACAGCACTGCCGCATGTGTTCGTGATGGTATATGAGATTATAGTTGTACCCGCTGCTATTGGTATTATTGTACCAGTTGAGGTAACGCTCGCTACACCGGGCACAGTACTAGACCATGTTCCTCCAGTAGTGGCGTTGGTCAACGTGGAAGATGAACCAATACAAATACTATTGACACCTACAATTGTGCCGGCACTAGGATGCGGCTTTACAAAAATAGTTTTGAGTACAGATGTGGTCCCACACGTATTAGTGGACGTATATTTAATTGTATCCAGCCCTGTTGTTATGCCGGTTACGACACCAGTAGTGCTAACGGTAGCTATTGACAAAAAGACACTGCTCCACACACCGGTCGTAGCCGTATCTGTAAATGTTGTAGATGAACCCTGGCAAACAGAATCGGCTCCTGTTATTGCACTTACTACAGGGGTAGAACTTACCGTAACCCTGATTTTAGTATACCGGGTGGTAATACCATCGGATATCTGAACAGTGAAAGAGTCGAGCCCGGAATAGCCTACAGTTGGTGCATATGACATGCCGGTTGGCGTAATCAAACCTCCGGTAGAAGTTGTAGTATAGCTAACTGTGGCTGTACCGTGCAGCGGGCTTACAAATAACGTCCATGTTTCTGTTTGGCCAGCGTCAGTATCAACAATCTGTAACAAGTTATTAATTACTGTAGCCCCTGAATTCTGGCAAACTGTGAGCAACTGTGTTTCGCCACCTACGAATGTGGGTATGTGGTTCGACGTAATTTTACGCACACGGTTGCTATTGATATCTGTAATTAACAAGTCACCATTTGCATCATACCTCACATCTTGTGGGTAATTGATGCCCGCAGCGGTTGCAGGCCCATTATCACCACTGTATGCAGTAGCGCCACTTCCTGCCACTGTAGTCAACAGTCCAGAAGAATTGACCATGCGTACCCTGTAATTGATCGCATCACAGAAAACCAGGTTGCCACTGGCATTTTTTGTCAACCCGGCAGGAAACCTTATTGACGCTGCTGTGGCAGGAGTTCCGTCAGCCGAATATCCCGTTGCGCCAGTACCAACTACGGTAGAGATTGTCCCTGATGCATTTACTGCCCTAATTTTTTGGTTGCCATTGTCAGATATGTACAGCGTATTAGATGCGTCCATGTAAATGCAATTGGGGCTACTCAACAATGCATTTGTCGCTGGGCCGCCATCACCCGATGAACCTGCACCACCTGTTCCTGCATAGGTGTTAATATTACCCGTGGCGATACTGATAACCCGCACCTTATTCCCGACCCTTTCACATATATATAAATTGCCAGTAGCGTCGAGGGCTATCCCGTATGGTGAATTAAGCGTTGCCCCGGTAGCTGCGCTACCATCTCCTGTAGACGAGGCAGTGCCATTGCCACAAATTGTTGTTATAACTGAGCCAATAATAGCCCGTACCCTGTTATTGCCTTCATCGCAGAAAAATATATTGCCAGTAGCGTCAATTGCAATCCCCAAAGGTGTGTTGAGTTGCGCAGAGACAGCTGCACCGCCATCGCCACTAAAACCTGCGCTACCTGTGCCGGCAATTGTTGATATTACACCTGCCGTTGTAATTTTTCTAATTACATGATTATCCCTGTCAGAAAAATAAATGTTGCCTGACGCATCTATACAAAGCTGGGCAGGATGGTTTGTCGTCGCAACTGTTGCCGGGCCCCCGTCGCCAGTGTAGGCAGCCGACCCGGTACCAGCATAGGTAGTGATCATCTGTGCACCAACCCTTTGGCTGGCAAAAACAGAAAGGATAGCAATAAAAAAGAGGGAATAAAGTTTACAGTTAGTTGTGTGGGTGAATCTCTTCATTTTAGATAATTTTATCATATAAATTTATTGAATAGAGCTATGCGGCAATTTGCAGGTAAGGTACAAATAATATATAAAATCAACAAAAACTGATACACGAAATCGTCATTTTACGTTTGTTTGCAACAGGTGGTTAATATTTGGCCGTTTTGTCAATACGATGTGCTTCCATTTTGCCTTGTATAGGCGTATTACAGGGCTTTTGAAGGTTTTCTTAGGAAAAATGGAATAAATTTGTGCAAAAACTTATGGATTGGCATCCGTTTACAAAAGAAGAGGCAATAGATGTATGTGATGATTTTGAAGATTTGATTGGTACAAAATTCCACAGCGACGAGCTAGGCTTATTAAAAATTGATAATGTTGCAATAGGCCCGTTTAGCGAGGAAGATAGTAAGCTTTTTGCTGATAACTATATTCGCACCAGGGATATTAGCGAGGCCCTTGGGTTTTATGAGGGCAATGATTTTGATATTTTTGTTTTTGCTTACCCTGTCGATGATAAAGAAGAAATTTGCTATATAAAAATAAGATTATTTGTTGAGGCGAATGGTGTAAATTATAAATTTCCATAGTGTAATTCGTATTGCCTTTTCGGAATATATCGTATTGTTTTAAAACGTTCGCTTATTTGCTTAATTTCATCATTGAAAATATTATTATGAAACCTATAATAGCCCTCGCGCTTTCATTGCTGGTTTGTTCGCGTGCCAGTTCGCAAATGATGTACTACCCAGACAATAGCGTAAAAGTGTTTGCTGGTACCAGAGAGTTGACGCTTGCGTGGAGTGGGGGGTACGATAATCCTCAATTCAGTATGGGCGATTTGAATAACGATGGCTTGCAAGACCTTGTTATATATGAACCTTATAAAGGTGTAAAGACTTTTATAAACAAAGGTACGCCGGGTAATCCCGATTACAGGTATGTGCCACAATATGAGCGGAATTTTCCGCCAGTATATAGCTACCTGATACTGGCTGACTATAACAGGGATCATATACCAGACCTCTTTCAGCGGGGGCTTGATGGGTTTGCAGTTTACAAGGGTTATTACAATTCTTTTAATCAGCTTTGTTTTACGTTTTACCAGGACCTTTTTTACAGCAACGATGCCTCTGCCGGCGGGGCTGCAAATGCCTACTGCAATCCGGGCGATATACCAGGCATAGTTGATGTGGACAATGACGGTGATATTGATTTTATTGCTTATAACATAGTGGGTGGAACCATTAATTATTTTAAAAACATGCAGGTAGAAAACGGCCTTCCTGTAGATAGCATTCATATTAATTTAAAAGATAGGTGCTGGGGTAAAGTATATCAGGGCTTCGACCGTACCCATATGTTGAATTATGTATGTAATAATTCGGGGCTGAAGCAAGCACTGGATACAGCTGCCGGAAAAAAAACACATTCCGGGAATACTCCATGTTTGTTTGACTGGGATATGGATGGTGATTACGATTACCTGGATGGCAGTGTATCATTTAATGAAATGACATTTCTGAAAAATGGGCGGATAGAATATGGGGGGCATGACAGTATGGTATTGCAGGATACCATGTGGCAGGCTGGCGGCAAACGTATCTCAATACCTACCTGGCCGGCTGCCTTTAATGTAGATATTGACCAGGATGGCAAAAAGGACTTGCTGATTTCGCCGAACCTCGGTAATGCATCTGAGAATTACAAATGCATCTGGTTTTATAAAAACTTATCAACTACCGGGTCGCCCAATTGGCAGTTCCAGTCAGATTCGTTTCTTACCGACAGAACTATAGACATAGGGACAGGCGCTTACCCAATGCTGTTTGACTACAACATGGATGGCAAGCCTGATTTATTTATTGGTTCCGACGGTTACAGGCAGGCAAGTGGGCTGCTGAGGAGCCACATTTCCTATTATAAAAATACAAGTACTACCGGAAGCCCATCATTTACGCTGCAAACGAGTGATTTTTTGAAGATGGACACCTTTGGCTTCCAGGGTGCTGCACCAGCATTTGGCGACATAGACAATGATGGCAAGGCGGATATGGTGATAGGGCATGCAGATGGCTCGCTTACCTACTATAAAAATATGGCTGCTACAGCTACCGCGCAACCCGTTTGGCAGCCTGCTCAGGTTAACCTTACCGATAATACAGGCACTGCTATTAATGTTGATGGCCATGCAGCCCCTTTTATTTATGATATAGATAAAGATGGTAAAATGGACCTAGTTATAGGTAACCTATACGGCACCATACAATACTACCAGAATGTAAGCACGGCCCCGGGCACAATAAGTTTAAAGCTAATTAACCCGAGCCTGGGCCAGGCCAAAGCCGACCCTGCTCAGGTTTTTGGTTGCTTCAGTACGCCGTTCATAGGGAAAATTGATGCTACAGGTAAAGATTACCTATTGGTTGGTAGCAATTCTGGTAGCCTTTATCGTTTTGATAGTGTTAGTTGCGGTGATACCACAGTGGCATACCCAATGATTGATTCTCAGTATTCTTACATTGATTCCGCCTACCTTTTATATACCCATGCCGGCAGCTATGCAGGGGTTTATTCTGGTTTGCGCAGTGCCCCAACTG
>CANBTK010000219.1 GCA_947372365.1 Flavipsychrobacter stenotrophus
CGACATAGTATGCCGCTTAACCGGCTACACAAGGGAGGAGCTGCAGGAGATGCACTACAGGGATATCACCTATCCCGAAGATATGGAAGTTGATGTGCCTTATATCCTCCAGTTGCTGAACAAGGAAATAGAAAGTTACACCATTGAAAAGAGGTATGTCTCAAAGTCGCGCCAGATAATTGTTACCTCGCTCACAGTTACGCTGTTGTGGAACCCCGACAATACGCCTAAATACTTTATATGCGATGTGATAGATATAACGGCTAAAAAGGTACTTACAGACGAGCTGTACCGGCAGAATGCAGAGCTGGAAGCGACAAAAGCCAACCTGATTAATAAGATTCACCAGCTGGAGGAGGTTAGCCACCTGATAGCCCACAACCTGAAGTGGCCTGCTGCGAACATAAAACTGCTGGCAGAAAGGCTGCAGGTAGAAGGGGAATCGCCAATGGCTGTGAAAGACGGGTATACGCGCGATGAAGCCCTGTCAATACTATATAAAAGCAGTATTGCCCTTAACAATAGCCTCAATACACTTATTGAGCTGTCAGATATAAGGCTGAATAAAAAAATTGCCTACAATGATTGTGATTTTGCGGTGTTGGCTAAAGGCATCATAAGGCAGCTGCAGCGCCCCATTTACGAAAAGCATGCTCAGATACATTTTAAATTGGCTGTAGCTGCCATAAGCTACCCAAAAGTTTACCTGGAGAGCATTTTGTATAACCTGATAAGCAATGCCGTAAAATACAGCAATCCTGAAAATGCCCCGGTGATAACCATTGCTACGAAAATGGTGGATGGGAGGGTTTGCCTTACAGTAAAGGACAATGGGCTGGGGCTGGACCTGAAAAAGGACGGAGGTAACTTGTTCAGGCTCAATAAGGTTTTCCATCAGGGCTTTGATAGCAGGGGCGTAGGCTTATTCCTTACAAAATCGCATGTAGAATCGCTGGGCGGCAGCATAGCGGTAAAAAGCAAAAAGATGGAAGGGAGTGAATTTATTGTTATGTTTTAGCCCTCCTGCATGTTTTTCCTAATACATTAGTGGCTGGAAATAACACATTCTAACTACTATGAATACCACCCAATTATGAAAGCTGTATATTTGCTGGTATAGAAATAAATGTGCCAATAACGGGATGGCGGGAAAGCTGAATAAAATACTCAACCTGGTTAGTAATATGGGCCTGCGCTATGTAGGTTTCAGGGTGCAGCATGAGCTGATGCGCCGTTCAGGCCTATTGAAGAAAAAATTCCCCGCTGCACCACCCTTTGTTCAATACCTTACCCTGAACGACTGGAAGCAGCAGCCCGTTAAGTTTTTTTTCAGCGACAAAGAATCCCTCAACTTCCCCCGGAACCCCGATGCTACGCTGAAGGAGCGCTATGAGCAGGTAAAAGAAGGCAAGCTGCTGCTGTTTAACAGCACGCTGGTAAACCTGGGCAAAAACTATGACTGGGTTTCCAATCCTGATTCCGGCTACAAATACGATATTAATAAGCACTGGACGGAGATACCCGATTATTCTAAAGAGGCGGGCGACATTAAGTACGTGTGGGAGAAATCACGCTTTTCTTACCTATATGACATTATTAGGTACGACTACCATTTTGGCAAAGACTGCAGCGAAATGGTGTTTAACGACATAGTATCGTGGATAGATAGCAACCCTGTAAACTGTGGGCCTAACTACCGCTGTAGCCAGGAAATGTCGCTGCGCGTGCTCAACTGGACTTTTGCGCTGAATTATTACCGCAATTCCCCCGCCCTTACCGATACTGTTTTTAATAAAATGCAATATGCTATTTACTGGCATATGCACCATGTATATAACAACATCAATTTTTCCCGCATTGCGGTGCGCAACAACCACGCCATTACCGAAACGCTCACCCTTTACCTGGCGGGCCTTTTATACCCGACGATGCCAGGGGCTGATGTATGGAAGAAAAAAGGCAAGGCATGGTTTGAGCAGGAAGTAGCCTATCAGGTTTATGAAGATGGCACCTACCTGCAATTTTCTATGAACTACCACAGGGTAGTGGGGCAGCTGCTTACCTGGGGCATCACCATTGCCGACCAGAATAAGGAGCGCTTCAGCGACGTAGTGTACAGCCGCGCCAAAAGGTCGTTCCTGTTCCTGCGTACCTGCATGGTTGACGAAACCGGCTACCTGCCTAACTATGGTGCCAATGATGGCGCGCTGTTCTTCAGGCTCAGCAATGCCGACTACCGCGACTACAGGCCGCAGTTGCAGGCGCTGGCAGCCGTGATAGGCACCGAGGCTAAGTTCACCTCATCTAACGAAGACTCGCTATGGTACGGCGTGTTTGAGAATGCGCGCAAAACGTGGCAGCCACCACAAGGCATACATAGCTTCCCGCATGGGGGGTACTACATCATACGCGAGCCCGAAACACTCACTTTTATAAAGTGCGGCAGCTACAAAGACCGCCCTTCGCAGGCCGATAACCTGCACATAGATATATGGCACAAGGGCGAAAACCTGCTGCCTGATGCCGGAAGCTATAAATACAATACCGACGATGCCACTATACGTTATTTCAGCGGTACGCATTCGCACAATACGGTAATGCTGGGCGATAAGGACCAGATGCAGAAAGGGGGCAGGTTCATATGGTATTACTGGACGCAGGCACGCAATGCTGAGCTAAAGGAAACCGATACCGAATACGTTTTTGAAGGTGCAATAAGTGCCTTTACCTACCTGGCAGCTGGCATAGTGCACAACCGCAAAATAACCAAGCAAAAAGGCAGGCCGCAATGGGTTGTGGCCGATGAAATAGCCAACCTGCCTACGGGTACAGCAATGAACCAGGTGTGGCACCTGCCTCCCGGTGCAGATAAAAAGGTAAGCATAACAGCTAAGGATAAAGAAGGCAAAGCAATACCAGCCAAAGTGCAGGAAGGCTGGTTTTCATCTATGTACGGAAAAAAAGAAAAGGATATTGAATATATTATGGGCAGTAGTGGTAATAGTATCACAACGGCAATAACTATAAAATAAACCCGCCGCATTTGTATCTTACACCCGCCTGCTTATAAACTTGCCTATCTGTTATTGTTGGTTTTTAAATTAACGCATGAACGTACTATTACTACACCAGTATTTTTTAGAAGAAGATGACCCGGGCGGCTCCCGTTGGAATGAGCTCACCCGTGTGTGGACTGAAATGGGCCATTCAGTAACGGTGCTGGGCGGCATGATGCATGCCAATGGCAAAGAAAAAAGGCCGGAATACAAGGGCAAGCACTTTGTAAAGAAGCAGCAGGGCGCAGTAACCGTATGGCGCTGCCATGTATCGGAAAACTACAATAAGAACTTTGTGGGCAGGCTGTGGGGCTATTTTTCTTTTATGTTCTCATCGTTTTATGCGGGGCTATTTAAGGCCAAGGGTAAGTTTGATGTGGTCATTGTTACCTCCCCGCCATTGTTTGTGGGTGGCAGTGGCTACCTGATAAGCCGCCTTAGGCGCATGCCGTTTGTATTTGAGGTGCGCGACCTATGGCCGGAATCGGCTATTGATACAGGGGTGCTTACCAATGGCCTTATCATAAAACTGGCTTACTGGGTAGAAGCATTTATATACCGTACTGCAAAGCTGGTAAATGTGCTTACCCCTGCCTTCTACAAAACCCTGCGCGATAAAAAGGGCATAGCCGAAAGCAAACTGATACAGATATCTAATGCCGCAGACTTCAGCCTTTCTGAAAACCTGTTGCGTACCTTCGATGCCCCTGCTTTCCGCAAGCAGCATAATATGGATGGGCACTTTGTAATTACCTATGTGGGTGCGCATGGCGTAGCCAACCACCTGGAGCAGGTGCTGGATGCCGGCGAAGCCCTTAAGGATACCAATGTCCTTTTCCTGCTCATAGGGCAGGGGATGGAAAAGGCCCGCCTGGTGAAAATGGCCGAAGACAGGAAAATAATGAATGTCCGCTTCCTGGATTCGGTGCCCAAGGCCGAGGTATTCCGCTATATACTGGCGTCAGAAATGGGCGCTTCTGTACTGAAAAGGGTGGATACATTTAAGACGGTATATTCAAACAAAACCTTCGACTATATGTCTTGCAAAAAGCCGATACTCATGGCTATTGACGGGGTATCGAGGGAACTGCTGGAAGATGCCGGGGCAGGCAGCTATGTAGAGCCTGAAAATATTGATGAATACAACCGCATAATCAGGTCTTACCTTGCCGACCCCGAAAGGCTGAAGCGCGAAGGGGAGAGCGGCTATAAATACGCCAAAGAGAACTTTGACAGGGAGGTACTTGCGAAAAAATACATCAACCACATAAGTCAGGTTATTAATAAGAAGTAATTCAGTTGGAAGTCGTGAGTCGTGAGTCGTGAGTCGTGAGTCGTGAGTCGTGAGTTGTGAGTTGTGAGTTGTGAGTTGTGAGTTGTGAGTTGTGAGGGAAAGTAGAAATGCGGTGGAAAGTGCAGATGGGGGTAGGGCAATATTTTTGAATGAAGTTAAAGGCAGAAAGTGGAAAGGAGTTTTACATCAAAATTATACATTCATTTTTTTAAGCCACTGGCCGACTTTTCGGTGGCTTTGGTGGCGTTCCTTTTATTGTTGCCGGTTTTCATTGTTGTTGTGGTGCTGCTGGCGATTGCCAACGATGGCAAGCCTTTCTTTTTCCAGCGCAGGCCGGGCCTGAATGAGAAAATTTTTAAGGTGGTGAAGTTCAAAACCATGAACGATAAGAAGGATAAGGGCGGCAACCTGCTGCCCGATGCCGACAGGCTCACCGCCATAGGCAGTTTTATCCGCCGCACATCGCTCGATGAAGTGCCGCAGCTTATTAACGTAATAAAAGGCGACATGAGCATAGTAGGCCCCAGGCCGCTGCTGGTAGAATACCTGCCCCTCTATAACGAAACGCAAAAGCACCGCCACGACGTGAAGCCCGGTATTACGGGCTGGGCACAAACCAATGGCCGCAATGCCATAAGCTGGAAGCAGAAATTTGAGTATGATATTTGGTATGTGGAACACATAGGCTTTATGCTGGATGTTAAGATTTTACTGCGCACAGTGCAGAAGGTGTTTAAGTCGGAAGGCATAAGTTCGGG
>CANBTK010000220.1 GCA_947372365.1 Flavipsychrobacter stenotrophus
ATGCCATGCAATGCCAGAAAAGATATGGGTTGTGTAGGGTTTGAAGTAGGGGAACATCCATTGGCAAAAAGCAAAGCTATCTTTATAGCGGGCCATGGGGGCTACGTAATGGTTGTTGCCTATAGCATTGTAGCCGCTAAAGCACAGGGCGGGCAGGTACAGCAAAAATGTGAGCACCATCCCTTTTGCCTGCGCTATCCAGGCATTAAGCGGCCATTGCCTGTACAGTAGCTGGTATGCGGCAATAAACACCACAAGCCCCGCATGGAAGTATAAAAACGATGGCATGCAAAAATAGCCCAATGCTATGCATACAGAATGCAGGCTGAGCCACCGGTTGCTGCGCCCGCTCAGGTAGGCAAAAAGCGATATAAAAAGCCCGCATTCACACAGCAGGTATAGCTCATAGCCCCTTGCCTGGAAACTGAAGCCCCACACAAAAAACTGGCTGGCCATAGCTACGGTTAGCATAAATGCAACCCACCTGTTTTGTATCAGGTTTTTTAGGCCCGTAAAGGCAGCCCATGCAAAAGCAATGTAACAGGCCAGCGATAGCAGCCTGCCGCTGGCAATAGCATCGGCGAAAGCACGGGATAGTATATTGTTCAGGAGGTTAAAGAGCAGGTGGTTATTGGGCAGCATATAGTAGGATGCCCCCAGGAAAGGGTGTATGCCCGCAACATTAAGGGCAGAAAATACTTCGTCGTATGCGGCGTTGGCGCTTACGCTGCCTGTATGCCACATGATGCTGCAAAACGCAGCTAGGGCAATATAAAACGCAACAGAAAGGGGCGATACGCTAACCTGTAAAGGGGCGCTTTTACCCTTCATTGCCTGCCGCATTTTTCCAGTGGTGAAATAGATGCCGGTTAGTGAAAGCAAAGTGGCTAAAGCACAATACAGGTTGCCCTGTGATTTTACTTTTGCAGTGAAAAAATCCTGAGCCCAGTAGCTGCTCCTGTAAAAACAACTGCCCATGCTATTGTACCAAGCTATCAAATGCTGGTAGCCTGAAAAGATGTAGAAGCCGCTGAATAAGATTGCGGCAATCAGCAACAGGCATAAGGCACCGTAGGCTGTTAACCGCACAGCCCGTATAATCCCGCCTCCGATTCGAACCTGCAAATCCATAGGGGTAAAAATAGTGATTAAAGGAATGGGATTTATGGGCTGTAGCCTTGTTTCGGAACCGCGCTTGAAAAACGCTTGTTTTTTAGCCGCTTATTCCTAAAGAGATGTTAGCCGTTCTTGCTTAGTTCCCACATACGTTGGCTGTACTTGCCCAGTACATCAAACTCAATGTTTACTTTATCGCCCGCCTTTAAGGCATTAAAGTTGGTGTGGGTGTACGTGTAGGGTATGATAGTAACCGTAAATTCGTCAAGCCCAACATTAAAAATGGTAAGGCTCACACCATTGATGCAGATAGAGCCTTTTTCTATAACGAGGGCAGCAAACGTAGCCGGGAACTTAAACCTGTACAGCCAGCTGCCATCGAGCGTTTGTTTTTCTATGCACGTAGCGGTTGCATCTACGTGGCCCTGCACGAAATGGCCGTCTAGCCTGTCGCCTACTTTCAGTGCCCGTTCTATATTTAGTTTGTCGCCCGCCTGCCATGTGCCCAGGCTGGTTTTAGCCAGCGTTTCTGCTACTGCAGTTACCTGGTATTGAGTGCCTGTAATGTTGGTTACGGTAAGGCAAACGCCATTATGTGCTACCGATTGGTCTACTTTAAGCTCTGTGGTTATAGGGCTATCAATAGTAAAATGCAGGTTAGTACCTTCGGCAACAATATTGCTTATTGTTGCCATTGTTTCAATAATGCCTGTGAACATGCTGCGAAATTAGATTTTTTTAGCTTTGCCGATGTGTGTGGTAATTCCGGTATCGCTCACTATTTGTAGGTTAATGTGCAAAAGGGTATCAATGCGGCTGTTAAATACAGTGCCGCTTACCGTATCCTTTACCCTGCACCACTGCTGCCCCCTGCTGGTAAGCGTGTCGCCAATAAGGGTATCAATGGTGGCTACATAGCTGGCCCCTGCCGTAAGTTTCAGGCTGTCGGACCCACAAAAGCCTACAATGGCGATTTTGGAATTAGATGCCGGGCGGGAATAAATATGCAGGTAAACGGTATCGGCGTATATGAATAAATTCCTGTCGGTAATGTAAACTGAATCAACATACATATAAGTGCCAATGAATAGGTCCTTTGGGTAAAAGCAAAGGCTGTTATCAGGTTTGCCGGGGAATCCCCAGTTATAATTAACGGCATCTGGGTCGTTACAATACGGGTTAGTAAGCCTTGGGTCGTTGGTAGGCGCAGGGTCTTTCCACTTATTGCAGGCAAATAACCCCAGGGTTATTATTGTTGCTATTGATAGTATTGCGAGTAGTTGCTTCATGTTTTACAGAACAGTAGGCTAAAGTATGGTGCCATACAGGGCACTTGCCGTAACCAAGAACGAATTTCCACCAAAATTATTTAATAAAGGGGAAAAAAATAATTTGCTTGCCGGAATAGGGCAGAAGCGATCATGTGCCATTTACGTTTGGTGTGGTGATTCATTAGCATAGATTGTGCCCGTATGTTTGAAACTGCCTGAGGATTCCCTCAATAAAAGGGGCTTTCTAGCACAGTGTTTGTTAATGCCAGGCAAAAAAAAGCAGGTGGAAACCCATCAGGTTTTTCAGTTGGCCAGGTTTTTCAAATCCAGCCTAATCCCCGACAAAAAAAATAATCTGATAATTCCAATATTTTTTTGTGTTTAAACTTTTATGCCCTACATTTGCAGTCCCAAACAGTAAAAGGGGGTATAAAACTTATGCTGATAATAGATTCAAAAGACTGCGAAAACATAGACAAAGCGCTGAAGAAATACAAAAAGAAATACGAGAAATCCCGTATCCTTAACCAGCTTCGCGACCGCCAGTCATTCACAAAGCCGTCAATCAGGCGCCGTACAGAAGTACTGAAAGCTATTTACAAACTGCAACTTGCCAATGGCGAGCATGGTGAATAGTTAGTTACCCAGCGCTTGGCGTTATAAAAAAACATATTTGTATCCGTTACTGTAAGTTCGTAAATTTACAGTAACGGATTTTCATTATGGGTGATGCGCTGCTAAACGATTTTATAAAGTACTTACAATACGAAAAAAGATACTCTGCCCATACGCTCAGCGCATATCAGTGCGATTTAATGCAATTCGCTACATACCTCGCGGCAGAGTTCCAATCCGATACTATTTCTAGTGCTACCCATTTCCATTTGCGTAGCTGGCTTGCAGGGCTTAAAGAAGATAAACTCAGCCCACGTGCCATCAACCGGAAGATGTCAAGCCTAAATTCCTTTTTTAAATATTTACAGAAACACGGTTTAGCGGATAAAAACCCCGTAAAGCAGCTGCATGCCCAAAGGCTGCCTGCGCGCCTGCCAGTCTACATAAAAGAGCAGGAGGCGGAAACGCTGCTGGAAGAACTGCAATTTGGCGAGGGCTTTAATGGCTTTACCGAGCGGCTCATTTGCGAATTGCTTTATGCAACCGGCATGAGGCGCAATGAGTTGCAGCAGCTTAAAGAAAATGACATAGAATGGAGCCTGAGGCAGGTACGGGTTTTGGGCAAGGGCAATAAAGAGCGGCTCATACCCGTTAGTGAAGCATTACTCAGTACCATGCGCGATTACATTAACGCGAAAAAGGAGCTAGAAGCATCCAATTCAATATACTTACTCAACCTGGCAAACGGCGAGCCCGTCTATGCCGGTTATATCTACCGTACGGTAAAAAAATACCTTACATCAGCCACTACCTTACAGAAGAAGAGCCCCCATGTGCTGCGCCATACTTTCGCAACACACCTGCTCAACAATGGTGCTAATATCCAGGCTATTAAGTCCCTGCTGGGGCATTCCAGCCTTGCTGCTACTCAGGTGTACACTCATAACAACATTTCGAAACTAAAAGAGATTCACAAGCAAAGCCATCCGAGAGGGTGACGTATTTTTTTTAACTAACATAAAATTTGAAACTATGAATTTGCAAATCCGGACCGTGCATTTTGATGCAGACCAAAAGCTTCTTGACCATGTTAATGCTAAAATTGAAAAATTAAGGACGTTCCACGACAAAATTATTGGTGCAGAAGTTTACCTGAAGCTGGATAATTTCCATCATCAGGTTAAGGATAAAGTAGCGGAAATAAAAGTTTATGTACCCAAGCATTCTTACTTTGTAAAACACCAGAGCAAGAATTTCGAAGAGTCATTTGACCTGGCTTTTGATTCGCTTGTAAACCAGGTAAAAAGGAATAAAGAGAAACTAAACGCGGTTAAGGCAGGAAATATTGCCTAATACCCCAACTATAAATTTAAAAAAACCGTCTTATATAAATAAGGCGGTTTTTTTTGCGCCTGTTTAATAGAAATTGAAACGGTTTTTTAAGAAATTTTGCTATCTTGCCAACAATAAAAATATGTTTCCCATTATGACGCACCGCATCTCCAAAATACTGGTAGTAATTTGTTGGGTATCCTTTATGTTTTCTTCGTGCTCTAAAAAGTACAGTTCTGACGATACTTTGGCAGCCCAATATTCCCCATCCATAATTATGGGTAGCGATAACCATATTTTGTATGGGCTTCACCCGGTTACGGGCTTAAAGAACTGGGAATTAGGCCTTCCTAACTCGGTTTACGCTTCGCCACTGGTTTACCAGGGCAGGCTTTATGTTGGCACTGCGCCAATAGCTTCGTCAGGTGGCTTCCCTTGCGATACATTGTATAAAATTAACCCTAAAACCGGCAAGATAGTTTGGCGCATGTTTATACCGGGCCCATCGGGCACGTATAGCATTATGGCTACTCCTATTGCTGATGGCAAGACCATTTACATGGCTGGTACAAACGGCTTTTTGTATTCAATTGACACTACTACCACTACCGCTGCACCAACAACTATTAACTGGTCAGTTGCAACTGATGGCTCGCCTATCATTTCATCGCCTGTTATTTTTGGTAGTTATATCTACGTAGCTACCCAGGCTGGCAACATCTATTCGTTCGATAAGGCTACCGGATATCCTGCCAGCCCAACACCCAACG
>CANBTK010000221.1 GCA_947372365.1 Flavipsychrobacter stenotrophus
TTCCATAGGGGATTCGGTCAAAAGCATTGCCAATGTTGCCTCTTGCCATAGGTAAGCTATTTTTATCGGGCAACAGTGGTATAAAAGCCTACCTTTTAAAAAAAACCTGAACTGGTGGCATATCGTTCTAACCGCACAACTGATACAAACCCCATTTCAATAAGTATTAATACGGTATTTGCGCTACAAAAAAATGGCCTCCGTTGCGGGAGGCCATCTTCTATAAATCTTGTTACTATAGCTAATTAATTAAGCTTCGCCACCTACTTCTTCAGTTGCTGTTGGTGCTTCTGGGGCATCAGCAGGAACATCAATATGAGGTACTATTGCCTCTGGGGCAGCTGTTGTAGTTTCTGCTTTCTTTGCAGCGCCAGAACCACGGCGGCTACGGCGGGTTTTCTTAGCAGCAGCAGCTTCAGCGTCTTTGCCATAGATTTCGTTGAAATCAACCAACTCAATCATAGCCATATCTGCAGCATCACCCATACGGCGAGGCAACTTAATGATACGTGTATAACCACCTGGGCGGTCAGCAACCTTGTCGCTGATAACACCGAAAAGTTCCTTGATAGATTCTTTATCCTGCAGGTAGCTGAATACAGTACGGCGGTTATGCATAGTATCCACCTTGCAACGGGTAATGATTGGCTCAGCAAATACCCTTAATGCCTTAGCTTTAGCCAAAGTAGTGGTGATACGCTTGTGCTCAATTAACTGGCTTGTAAGGTTGCACATTAACGCCATCCTGTGGGATTGGGTGCGGCCTAAATTTTTGATTTTGTCTCCGTGACGCATGACATTGTTGTTTTAATTTCCTCCATACCGTGTCAGGATTTATGAAGTACTCGTTGAAAAAAATGAAAAATAAAAAGTAAAAATGCCGGTTTCAGTTGGGCAACTTATGAAAATAGAAAAAGGTAAAAATTAAAGAGTAGAATTTTACTTTTTAATTTTTACCTTTTAATTTATTAGTTCAGGTCTTCTCCCCTGCGGAATTTATTGATGTCCATACCGAAGTGTAAGCCACGTTCGTGAAGCACCTGCTCAATTTCAGAAAGTGATTTCTGCCCGAAGTTACGGAACTTCATCAGTTCTTCCTGAGTGTATTGAACTAATTCGCTGAGAGAATTGATCTTAGCTGCTTTTAAGCAATTGAATGCACGTACTGAAAGTTCGAGGTCTTCAAGCGGAGTGTTTAACACCTTGCGTACGAGGAGTGTCTCTTCGTCAACAATGCTTTCCTTTTCTTCTTTGCGGGTATCCAGCGATATGTTCTCATCAGTGATGATCATCAGGTGCTGGATGAGTATGCGCGAAGCGTCTTTTACAGCTTCTTCAGGGTGGATAGTACCATCGGTAACTACTTCCATTATCAGCTTTTCAAAGTCTGTGCGCTGCTCAACGCGGGTATTTTCAATCGTGTACTTTACATTCTTGATAGGAGTGTAGATAGCGTCTATAGCGATGAAGCCCAAAGGCGCATCAACAGGGCGGTTCTCTTCGGAAGGCACATAACCGCGGCCTTTACCTATGTGAACTTCTATCTGGAAAGTAGTGCCAGGGTGCAGGTTGCAGATGATAAGGTCAGGGTTCATTACCTGGAAATTAGGCAATGCTTCGCCAATCATGCGTGCAGTAAAAACTTCAGTACCTTTAATGGTAAGATCAATTTTTTCAGCCTGGAAATCATTGTATTCGCCAACAGCTTTAATACGAACCTGCTTCAGGTTAAGGATGATTTCTGTAACGTCTTCCAAAACACCTTTCAACGTAGCAAATTCATGGTCTGCGCCAGGTATCCTGATTGCAGTAATAGCATAACCTTCAAGCGAAGACAGCAATACGCGGCGAAGCGCATTGCCTATAGTTACACCATAGCCCGGTTCAAGGGGACGGAATTCAAACAGCGCTTCAAAATCAGTGGTTTTCTGAAGTGCTATCTTATCCGGCTTCTGAAAATTCAATATGGCCATATTGATCTATATTTGTTTTATTGATTGATTAAACTTTATTTGAAATAGAATGCGTAAGTAAAATACTATTACTTAGAATACAATTCCACAATCAGTTGCTCTTTAATATTCTCAGGTACTGCATCACGCTCAGGGTGTGAAATGTAGATACCTTTCATTTCCTTTTCGTTCCAATCTACCCAGTTAATCCTTGGGTTTTTGCCACGGATAAAGCCAGTGATAGTCGTGTTCACTTTGCTCTTTGGCTTCAGTTCTATAACGTCGCCTGGTTTCAGTGAATAAGAAGGGATGTTTACTACTTCGCCATTAACCATAATGTGCATGTGCGAAACCAGCTGGCGTGCTGCCGGGCGGGTTGGGGAGATGCCTAAACGGTAGATAGTATTGTCAAGGCGTGCTTCAAGCAGCTTGATAAGGTTCTCACCGGTAGCGCCTTTCAAACGTGCCGCTTCTACGTAAGTATTAGCGAACTGTTTTTCAAGAAGGCCGTAAGTGTACTTAGCCTTTTGCTTTTCTTTCAGCTGCACTGAGTACTCGCTCGCTGTTTTGCGCTTGCGTGTGCCACCGTGCTGGCCTGGAGGGTTACTGTTTTTCTGAAGGCTTTTGCCTGATCCGAGGATTGGTTCTCCGAAGATACGGCAAATCCTGTTTTTTGGTCCTGTATAACGTGCCATTGCGATTTTTGTTTTAGTTGCCCCGTCTCATTTAAAAATCGTAAAACCCGATCCGAGACAACACTTTTTAAATTATAAATGATAAATTGTAAATGATAAATTGCTTCTTAGTTTGCCAAAACAACACCACCCTCTCCATGGGAGAGGGCCTGGGTGAGGCTTTTATATTATACCCTTCTTTTCTTAGGGGGGCGGCAACCATTGTGTGGCAAAGGAGTAACGTCCTTGATAGATACTACTTCGATACCTGAATTGTTAAGGGCACGGATAGCGCCTTCGCGGCCTGAGCCTGGGCCTTTAACAAATACGTCAGCTTTCTTCATGCCAGCATCGGTTGCAACTTTAGCGCAATCCTGAGCTGCAGTCTGTGCTGCGTAAGGAGTATTTTTCTTAGAGCCGCGGAAGCCCATTTTACCAGCAGATGACCATGAAATAACCTGGCCGCTTTTGTTGGTGATACTGATGATGATGTTGTTGAATGTTGCACTTACATGCACATCCCCGTGCACGTCCACCTTCACGATTCTTTTCTTCGCGACGGTTTTAGCGGATGCCTGAGCTTTTGCCATTTTTTGATTTAAATAAGGTAATCAATTAATAAATTAACTGGCTTTCGCCAGCTCGCCCACTCCTACCCTGCGCAGCATGCAGTATCCGGCAGTGGTGCTGTTACTATTTCTTAGCTGCTTTCTTCTTGCCTGCAACAGTTTTGCGCTTACCTTTACGGGTACGGCTGTTAGTACGGGTGCGCTGGCCACGTAAAGGCAAACCTTTACGATGGCGAAGGCCACGGTAACAAGCGATATCCATCAGGCGCTTAATGTTCATTTGCACTTCTGAGCGCAACTGGCCTTCAACTTTGAACTCACTGTTAATGATATTACGGATTGATGTTTGTTCCTCATCATTCCATTCAACAGCTTTCTTGTCATAATTGATGCCAGCCTTGTCCAGTATGTGCTGGGCAGTGCTACGGCCAATGCCGTAAATGTAAGTGAGTGCAATCTCACCACGTTTGTTCTTCGGAAGATCTATACCAGCTATACGAGCCATTAAGATGTAGAATTTTTAAATTGAAAATTTGATGTTTATTATCCTTGCCTTTGTTTAAAACGAGGGTTCTTTTTGTTGATGATGTACAACCTGCCCTTACGGCGCACGATTTTACAATCTACGCTACGTTTTTTGATGGATGCTCTTACTTTCATAATATTGTATGTTGTTCAAAAAAAAATTACAAATTAATGGGCCTTTATTGGTTGGGGGTTATTTATAACGATAAATAATCCTGCCACGGCTAAGGTCGTAAGGGCTCATTTCAACCCCTACTTTATCACCGGGTAGTATACGTATGTAGTGCATGCGCATTTTACCTGAGATAGTAGCCAGAATCTCGTGGCCATTCTCCAACCTTACGCGGAACATGGCATTAGATAATGCTTCAATAATAGTTCCATCCTGCTTAATTAGAGACTGCTTTGCCATATTTTTAAAGGAATGCAAAAGTAGGGAAAACTTTTGAATAAAACTCAAAAAAAATTATTTTTCCACGTTTTTAGCAAATTTTGTGCCGGATTTGCCGTAAATGCGGAAAATAATTACCTAATATATAAAATTAATTAACACCAGCCCGCCTATATGATACATATTCGCAATGCAAATACAGCAAACACAAACGGGAGTAGGCGGGCCGTTTTACCCTTGCCGTGCCATAACATGGGCGGCACTAAAACTTCCTCACAAAATCTAAATCAAAATCTTCAAGGCTGCTGAGTTTAGCATCAGCCAGGGAGAACCTTGGGTCGTCAAAATGGTTGGCATCAGGCACCACTACCACCTTCATACGGGCAGCCACGCCGGCAACCATGCCATTTACCGAATCTTCCAATACCAGGCAGTCATGCGGCTTAGAGCCCAGGGCTGAAGCACAATGCAGGAACACAGCAGGGTGCGGCTTGCCAAGGGCTACCGCATCGGCCGATGTTATTTCATCAAAATACTTCGTAAGCCCAAAATAACTTACCAGGGCATCAATCATATGCCTGGGCGATGATGAAGCCAGCCCTACCTTATATTTATGTTCCCGCAGCATTTGCAGCGACTGCTCCACCCCTTTCAGCACCATGCCGCTCTTTTTTGAAGCAGCTATGATATCTTCCAGTATCTCATCAGCAATAGCCTTTGGCGAATTGCCCTCCCATGGGTAGTGCCGCGCCCAGTGGTCGGTAACCTCATATATGCGCAGCCCGGTAGTTTCCTTAAAACGCTCTTTGGTGATAGGTATTTTGTGCTTGTGGGCCACCCGCATCATACTCACGCCCCACAAAGGCTCAGTATCCAGCAGCAAGCCATCCATATCATATAAAACAGTAGTAATCATGAGGCGGCAAAGGTAGGGCGCAAACACCTATTATAAAGGTAGGGCAGCCGCTTTTTAAGAAGCTGCTAACTAAAGG